>JAQTRI010000012.1 GCA_028711905.1 Candidatus Wallbacteria bacterium
CCACATCCCCGGGCTGGAATGCCGAGGAATCGTTGATGTCGATATTCTGCCAGCCCAGCGTTTCCAGAGCCCCTTTCAGTCCCGGGCACGAGGCTTCAATCCGCTGTAAAAAACCGGCCTGCTTCAAAATCGCCGACACCACTGTGGCGCAAGCTAAGTTGCCGTAGTCCAGGTGCTCAGTCTGCAGCGCAACGCCGTAGAGCGTTGAAGTAGCTCCGATCGCGCCGAACGCGCGGTCAGCGATCAGATCGCTGTTCCCGCTTCTCGTCAGGCGGCATACTTCCTGCCGTAAGTCTCCATTGGCTTGAATAAACATGTTGCAAAGCAGTATCAGCATCAGTATCAAACATCTCATATGTCCTCCTTGCTGGGATTCTTTCTCTTGAGAATAGCCCGGAATTCCAAAATTACAAGCAAATCTGGCGCAACAACAAAGTTACAAAGGTTACACAAAAAAACCGGCAGCAGTCAGCCGGCGAATACATTCGCCGCCGAGAGCTACCGGATTTTAGCCCGGAGAATCGGAGAAGACATCCGACAAACAGAATTTATCGGCATACTGAAAATCGATCAAGCTAAAGCGTAAAACCGCTGTTCACCGAATCTCACGACGCGCTTTATAAGAGTAATCATTATGCGGGTCCATAGCCACGCACTGCCTGAAATATGACTGGGAAAGTTCCTGATTACCCTTGGCTTTGAATGCCGCACCCAGCAAGTAGTATACTGCGTTAACAGGGTACTCCGGAGCCCTGTCGAACTTGTCTAAGCGATACTTCCCGCCTGTCAGAAACCGCTGATCCCTGTTGACCAGCAGAATGGCTTCCTTGAGTACAGCAATCATGCTGTCATAATCTTCCATTGATTTAAGGATATCTGCCAGCACCACCTTGGTGTAGAACGAATCTCCGAAAAGCCGATCGGCTTCTTCGATCCCGTAAAAAGCCTTCATCATATCTGAACGGTCGAGATAGTAAAGACCTATCGCCAGAAATGTTTCTCCATTAACAGGCTCTACGATCATTGCGTTCTGGAGTTCCGCAAAAGCGCGGGTCCTGTTTCCTTCCTTGAAATGCCTGTATGCCAGATCCAGATGCGCCCTGGACAAAACATCCGTGTAATGCACACTCTTCAGTTGCGAAATTTTTTCCAGGTCCATATCAGCACCCTTTTTGTCGCCCAATTTTCTGCGATAAAAGGCGGTCTGATAACGAATACGGATATTGGTCGGGTCAAGAAGCGAAGCTTTTTCTGCCTCGCTCAAAGCCCTTTCGATATTATTCCTGCGGGCGTAAATCAGTGATCGATAGTAATAGGCGTCAGAATAGTCATTATCTTTGTCCAGACTCTCTGCTATCAGTTTCAGCACGGTTTCCTCGATGTTTGTTGACTGTACTTCTCCGAGATCATAATCCATTGTGTCAATGGCCTTATAAAGGAGCAGAAAAGATTCAAGCGTATCAGTAAACCCGGTTAAAAGACTGGATGTGGTGAATTTGGAATATCTGATGTCCAGAGCCTGATAAATATCCGCAAAAGCGAGCTTCAGGATATCCCGAAAATAGAAAAGCTCCTTGTTGAAGTTTTTCTCCCAGACCACTTTGCGTTCAGACACGCTGAGCATTTTCAGCGAATGGCTGATTATCACATTTTTTTTCAGTTTTTCCCGGTCCTGATCGCTCACTCGTTTGTATCCGTTTTCCGCAAGTTTCACATAACTGCCAAGGTCTTCGAATTCTCTGCTGTTGTCTGATGCGTCCAGAACCCGCTGGGCCAGGCTAAGGTGCTGATATGCCTCATAATATTTTTTCCGCTCGTAATAGTACTTTCCGCTCTGATAATTCTTTTGGACTATGTCCTCTTTTTCATCCTCGGAAAGTTGTGCAACCGCAACATTGTCGTTGATATTCTGATTGAGATTTCCCTCAATGAAAACATCGATAGCACCTTGATTTTCGCTCCTGATATCAATAAATTCACGGAAGTAATTGTCGTAATTGTTGCCGATCTCCTTCACTTCTCCGTATACGACATACTGGACCCCGAACAGCTCCCCCAGCCTCTGCGCGTTGTCCCGCCTGTCCATTTCCCTGTTGCTGATGCCGAGTTCCACCATTCTACCGTGAACGCTGTCCCGATCGATCACATCCACACCCGGCAGTTTGGAAAAATTGCTGATCATGAAATCAGTAAACCCCTTGGAATATACATACCCGCTGTGTCCAAGATTAGACGCCTTAGGGTACACAAACAACACCTTGCAGCCAAGTTGTTCTTTTTCTTTTTCCATGCTGGAAAGAATTTTCGCCTTGGTCCGATCATCAATGCCGAACATGGCCAGTTTTTCAACTAATGTCACTTTTTTCTTGTCCACACTCTTGTTCCCTGCTTCCATGGCTGTTTCCCTTGTGGACCTGCTCCTGGCCCAATCAATGATCGTTGAAAGCACTTCAGCACTTGAAGACACTTCTGGTGCATTCTTGCTTTCAGAATATCCTGTTTTCTGGTCGGAGGGAAAAATCGGTGGTGTGATGAGCAGATCCGCAATCGGACTTGCCTGGTCTGGAGACACAGTGGTTCCGTAATCAGTCGAACCTGAAACCGCTACCGGGTCTCCCTTGTCCGTTCTGGCGACAACTCCATCCAGCATATCGTCAAGAGTTCCGTATGCCGGAGTTTCAGGAAGAGCGTTTTTGACCGGTTCAGGAGCAGGACTGGTCAAAGGATCAACCAGCTTTTCCACTTGAACCTCTTTGGGAACTTCTTTAGGAATTATTATTGGGCTTTCAACCGGTTTTTCCTTGTCCGGTGGGATCTTCGGAAGGCTTTCCTTTACAGCGGAGGCTGTGTGCTTAAGATCAACTGAAGAATCAACAGGCAGCGCAACTGGAGCGAGAGACTTGTCATCAAAGGATTCCGATGTCTGTGGCACCTGGAGTTCAACCTGGTTTCCGGCCTGACTCCCAGTGGAAAAGGCAACGGCGCGTTCAGAAAGGTCCGTAATGTCTTGTGTTTCTTTGCTCTGCATAAAGAAAAAGAGCCCTGCCGCAACAACCACGATTGCTGCAACAGCCCCGGTTGCGATCAACCATGGAGCCGTCTTCTTGCGTTCGCTTCCTTTTACGCTGCTCTTGGCCCCCAGAGTGTGATCGATCAGACGCCCAAGCTCCGACTCCTTGTCAGCAACACCGGCTCTGGCGTTTCGCAGAAAGGCGGTGACGTCTGCGTTTCGATCATAGCGTGAAACAACCCTGATAATGGCTGATTTAATACTGTCCTTTTCTGCAGAAACATATTTGTCTTTTAAGATTCTCAGTGCCTCTGCCGACTGAATCTCACCAAGCGCGTAAATCGCACTTTCCTGCAGCCAGACCGCAGGAGAAGAAGTCATTTTTTCCAGCACTCCCAGAACATCCTGCTTGCCGAACCGCACCAGTACCTTAGCGGCATTAGCTCTGACCCGGTGTTCAGGATCCTGAAGCATGGAAACCAGAAACTCAACCACTCTTGTGTCATTGATCTGCTCCAGACCTTCGATAGCATTGGCTCGGGTCCTGTGGTCAGGGTCTTTGAGATAATCGGCGATAACAGGGATCATCTTCGGATCGCGGAACGAACCAAGATATTTCACTAAAGTGGCTCGCACAAATGGGTGCTTCTCCTCGGCTAAAGCATTGACCAGATGGGGAAGCGCTTGAGGATCTCCCATTTGGGATGCCCCCTGTATGGCTTTGATACGCTTCTGAAAATCAGGGTCTTTCAGATATTTGGTTAAAGCCTCAATATTGATCGACTTGAAAACCTTTTCATCTTCAAGAGTGTTGCGCTCTCCTTCACCCAGATTCTTAAGAATGTCTCCAACATCGAAATCATCAGCCACAGTGTCCGATTTTTTCAACGAATTCAGTTCCTGGCATATTTTCTTTGCGTAATACCGGACTGAAACTTCATCATAGTTGGAAAGAAAATCAAGGAGTTCCTGAGCCTGCTTATCACCGGAAACAATACGGTCCCGCAATTCACGGAACTTAGCTTCCTTCAAGTCATCGTTTACCGAAAGGATGTGATTGAGAAATTCCTTTTTAATATCCATGTCAGGAAGCCTCTTTCTTGACCTTGATCAGCTGAGATCTCTGGGATGCGACGGCTTTCTCGCTGTTGCTTTCTTCTGACTTCCCACAAAGCGCCGAATCAAGCTCAGTGCGTTCGCCCGTGTATTCTACAAGCAGGTATTCATAATAAGCTTTTTTTTCAGGAGCAAGTTTGCAGGCCATTAAAAGGCATTCGCGCGCCAGTTCGTAATGTCCGAATTCAGAATATACATAAGCCCTTCGTTCAAAAATCTTCGTGGCAATCCTGACTTGCATCTCAGGAGGATAGTGCCGCAGATCATTCTCCAGCACATCAGAATCCACTCCAACAGAAGCTCTGCTTAAAGCCAGAAATACAAGCAGCACAGCAGCCAGTTTCAGCCTGTGCATTCGGCCTCCCATATAAATTATACCGCAATGACGCCAAACACTCATCACAAATATTTGATCGGCAGCAGCGGGAAATTCTGTATAGATTATTAACCGTGGCATAATTTACTGGACATAACTAAAATCCGTTGCAGATTCTGGAGCATGTAATCAATGTCATACGGTCCATCAAATTATGCACGGGATAATAACTGGATTGGACCCCGTTTGTTGAAAACGGCAGTATGTGCTAAAGTGATTTCATGATGTTTTCTGCCGTTTCGAATGATTTTCCAGCTTTTTTCTCTTCATTTTTCTGTACTTTATGTATGAATCGCAAAAAGTCATCCGCCTTCAGCCTGCTGGAACTGACAGTCACTGCTGCTGAGATCTCAATACTGACCTTTGTCGCCATTCCTTATGCCCATGAGTTTTACACCACCAGGCAGAAGCAGCAGGTTTACTCAACCCTGAAAACCATGAGGGATGCCTTAGTGCAATATTCGAAAGACCATAACGGATCATACCCGCGAAAACTGGCCGGACTGGTTGAACTCGGTTATCTCCGTGAAGTTCCTGTGAACATCCTTACCGGTGAAAAAGACTGGCAGATAGCCCGCCGTGAATTCACTCTGATCACTGTTGAGGTAACTTATGGGCTGGTACGCGATTTCAACAAAAAAAGTGAACTCTGGGTGAAATGCACAAACCCCTTTTTTGCATCCAACGGCTGGGCTGATTATCGTTTCTGTCTTCCCCGCAATTCAACAGGCGAAGTATTCAGCGATCCTCCCGTAACACCTGGCGCACCTCTTTATTCTAGCTTTCGGGGGATCTGTAACATCCGCAGCTCATTATCACTGGGTTTTGACCCTGATGAAAACGCATACGGCACAGTAGAAATTTATGCAACAAGTTCGAATTACAACCTGTAATTCAGGAAAGGTTTTTCTATGAAACGGATCCTTAATCGCACAGTGGGTCAAGATGATTCAGACTCAGTTTCTGGGGGATTTACCTTAGTCGAATTGATTGTGGCCCTCGCCATCATCAGTATCCTGAGTTTCATGGTTGTTCCAAGAGTCATCCAGTATGTAGGGGCGTCCAAAAAAAATGTTCTGTCTTATAACCTTACCACAATCAGAAGGTCACTGGTTTCTTATGCCCGCGACCACGATGGATGCTACCCGCGCTGCCTGCGTGAACTGGTAGACCGCGGATACATGGCGGGCCTTCCACAGGACCCTTACACTGAAACCAGCTTGTGGGAAATCGCTGTCTGGAACTCTTCTGTTCTTCCTGCACGCTTCGAATGGGTTAAAGACGGAGCAGGAATTTTCCAGACCGGTGACGCGGTAGTGCCACTCACGATGTACGATAACAACCAATTGGCGCGCCTGGCCAAGACGGCCAATGATTTTTCATGGGATCTCCAGGGAATTTGCAATGTCAGAATCGGGGACCCGGCCAACCCTTTTTACGCTGCAAGAGGTCTGTTTGACAGCCTCAGCACAGATGAGGCCGGAGTCCTGATAACCACAGAAACCTTGATCAGATCCTATCCGGATTACAGTGCTGTAAAAGAGTAAAGAGTCGATTCAATTCCAGTACTGCTGCCCGCGCTTGATTGTACATTTAACCTGATTTACCCCGAAATGATGTGCGAAATAAAGATAATTTGGTGCATCGAGTATCAGCATATCAGCCAGCTTTCCAGTAGCAAGCTCGCCACGGTCTTCAAGCCTGAGCGCTTTAGCCCCGTTACGAGTGGCAGCTCGCAGCACTTCTTCCGGTGTCATCTGCATATTCAGAAGAGCCGCGGTTACAGCCATCTGCATTGATTCTCCAAAAGAAGATCCTGGATTGAAATCCGATGCAATCGCGACAGTCACACCCTCGTTAAGCAGCTTGCGGGCTGGAGCATATGTTCTGCTCATCAGATAAAAAAGCGTTGTGGGAAGAAGAGTGGCCACAGTTCCGCTTTCTTTCAGAGCAGAGATGCCATTATCCCCCACCGCACCAAGGTGATCAGCGGAAACAGCGGACAATTCTCCTGCCAGTACCGCCCCTCCGAGATCATGGATTTCGTCAGCATGCATCTTGAGCATAAAGCCTGATTCAGCGGCCTTTTCCAGATAATGCCGGGTCTCGTCAACTTCAAAAACCCCTTTTTCGCAAAAAATGTCGCAGAAAACAGCAAGTCCGGCTTCAGCGACTTCCGGCAGCACCCTTTTGATCAGGAAATTCAGATATTCTTCTTTCCTGCCACGATATTCTGGGGGTATCGCGTGAGCTCCCATGAAAGTAGGGATCACATCAGCCGGATGAATCTCATCAAGATGCTTGATAACCCGAAGGATTTTAATCTCTGTCTCCAGATCCAGCCCGTACCCGCTCTTGGCCTCAACTGTTGTTGTGCCATAGCGCAGCATAGTATCCAGTCTCCTGCGACCGAGTTCCAGCAGCAGTTCAGAGGATGCTTCTCGGGTGGCTCGGACAGTGGAAATAATCCCACCGCCGGCTTCCAGTATTTCCAGGTACTTTTTGCCTTCCAGACGCATACGGAACTCATTCTCTCTGCTCCCGGCGAAAATCAGATGCGTGTGACTGTCTACAAACCCGGGCATTACTACCCCTCCGCCTGCATCCAGCACTGCCACTGGAAAATCCGGGTATTTGCTGTTGACAATGGATTCAAGTTCCTCTTCTTTTTCGATGGCAATGATCTTATCATTGAAAAGAATTCCGGAATCCGACACTATTCCCAGAGAAGAATCACACATAGTCAGAATCTGTGATGCGTTTTTCAGAAGTGTCAGGTTCAAGTTCATACCCTCACAAAAGTTGTTCCAATATTTCTTCCACGATCTGAAGTGGGGACTTATCCTCGACTTCCACGCGGATTTCAGCCTGCTCATAATCCTGGAGTCTGGCGTGATAAAGCCTCACAAGCTCTACCGGATCATGAGATTTCGGCCTGTTGTCACCTTTGCCGATACGCGATTTCAGTCTCTCGATATCAGCACTGAGAAAAACTGTATGACATGATTTCATGATGACAGCGCGGTTGCCCCTGTCGCAGAAACAGCCTCCCCCTCCTGAAATCACGGATTTTTTCCCCTGACACAGGCGCTTCACCACTTCGGATTCAAGGACGCGAAAATGTTCTTCTCCCTGATCATGGAAAATTTCAGACACTTTTTTCCCGCTCTCGTGCTCAATCAGATGGTCAATATCGAAAAAAGGCCGACCCATCTTCATGGATAAAAGCTTGCCGACTGTCGATTTGCCGCATCCCATGAAGCCAACAAGGAAGATCTTGTTTTTCTTTTCCATGCCCTGTCCGTTCAATTTCAAAAACCGTGTGATCGAAAAATCAATTATTTTCCGCTGTTTCCCGCCCGGTAAGACGGGTAAAAATCTCCTGATATTTCTCCACTGTCTTCTCAATTACATCATCAGGAATATCTCCCTCAGAACCGCTGTGTTTCAAGTAATCCCTTATGTACTGCTTGTCATAACTTTCTGGAGAACACCCGGGTCTGTAGGTCGCAGCCGGCCAGAACCGAGAGGAATCAGGAGTCAGCACTTCATCCACCAGCAAAATGTCAGATCCAAGCAGGCCAAACTCAAACTTGGTGTCCGCAATAATAATGCCACATCTCGCAGCCTCATCCGCAGCTTTACAATACAGATCCAGGCTGATTTTCCTGATCCTGGCTGCCCTATCTTTACCGATCTCTTTCTCCAAGGTCGAAAAATCAATAGCCAGATCATGCCCATGCTCAGCCTTGGTTGTCGGGGTGAACAGAGGTTCAGGCAGGCGGGAAGCCTCCTGCAGACCCACTGGAAGAGCCAGGCCGCATATAGATCCATTCTCGCGATATTCCATGAATCCCGATCCAGCCAGATAACCTCTAACAACGCACTCGACAGGAAGAACGGAAGCCTTGCGCACCACCATAGCCCGCCTGCTGAGAATCTTCTTCGCATTCGGGTTCATGTCAGTCAGTTCCACTCCACCGAGATAGTGATTAGGAACCACAGATGCGAGAAGATCGAACCAGAAAAGAGAAAGGCCATTGAGTATCTCCCCCTTTCCCGGTATCAGCACAGGGAGTATACGATCAAAGGCCGAAATTCTATCAGTAGTAACAATCATCAGCCTGTCAGAATCGATTTCGTAAATATCCCGTACCTTACCTCTTTTCAGCAGCTTCATTCCCTGGATTGTGTCATTGAATGCTTTCATCTGCAGCCCTCTCTGATTTCTTTGTCGGCCAGAATTACCTGGGCGGTGTTTTTCCGGCGAAATTCAATGATTCGAGCGTTAAGGTCTTTATCCTTCAGAGCCAGAATCTGCGCAGCCAGAACCGCGGCATTGACAGCTGCGTCTATCCCGACAGTAGCCACAGGTATACCAGGGGGCATCTGAACCGTTGAAAGCAGCGCGTCCAGTCCTTGAAGGCTTCCGGCACTAAGCGGCAACCCGATAACCGGTAAAATCGTATGCGCAGCAACAGCCCCGGCTAAGTGCGCAGCCAAACCCGCGGCACAGATAATAACACCAAATCCCGCACTTTCAGCGTTCAAAGAAAATCCACTGACTTCCTGCGGGACTCTGTGCGCGGACAAGACCCGGACATCGCAGTCGATTTCCAGTTCACGCAGCACTGCTATTCCCTTTTCAACCCTGGGAAAATCGCTGGCACTGCCCATCAGAAAAGCCACTTTCCTCATTAGAACCTCCGGATGAGTATCAGTCTGTCAGCTGGAGAAGTACTTCCTGAGTCCACGCAGGAACCCCGATAACCCCTTTGGCACCGAACACTGCCTGTGGAACAGTACTTGACTTGTGCCCGTCAACATAGATTGCAATATTTTCACCTGCAGTGCCCCCCTCGTCCAAGCCGGCTGTGTCAGGATCATCGTGATAGCATTTGAGGCTGAAATTACCTAATCCCGTATCAGCAGCAACAGTCTGGATTCCGCAAAGGATCCCTGTCGGGTCCACCGCGTAAAGAAGGTTACCCGGCCCTGTATCTGATCCACCGCTCAGGCACTGAACAATGCCATAATAAGGTTGGGGACTGTAACTCTGGCACAAAACATCCGCATTTGGCTGGGTTGTATTATAGATACCGGCTTGCGTATAGGTAAAAGCACTGTAGTAATATCTTGTACCTGCGCTTCCGCTGCCGTCAATGATCAGGTGCCTGCCTGCACCCGGGTTGAAGTCCTGAACAATCAAAGCTGATCCGTCATCATGGGAAACAGGAGCGGAACCGGCCTTGCGCATAAGCTTTACCCCGTACAGGCGCTGGTCGGAATGCAGGTCCATATAAATATGAACTTCCATGCTCGACCAGGGGAGTGCTCTGATCGACTTAACAGCCAGAGGCGGTGTAAGATCCTCCCCGGACACCGGTTGAGTCAGGGTTCCTCCCCCGCCACCCCCGCCGCCTCCGCAACCAGACACCAGCAGCATACAAACAGTAATAAAAAATATTCGCCATTTCATCTGACTGAATTTTACCACAATTTCACGGCAATATGCACACAGCCTAATCCGTTGTGTTCCTGAAAGATGCCCGATTTAGCCTGTCATTGATAGCTTCTCCCAGCCCGGTTGCCGGAACGACTTGTGCCAGAATCAGGTCAGAACAGCTTTCCAGAAAGCGCAGAGCCGGGAAAAGCCTGGCAGCAGCCTGACGCAGGTCACCTTCCGGGCTGAGGAAAAAAACATTGCATTTTTCCGTGACCGGCTCGTCACAGAATAACAACACCCCGATGCGCGAGATCTCCACCCCGGAGGCGTGGATCAGATGCGAAAGCTCTCCAGAGGTCTTGAAAAGTCTCATCGGTACTGTTGGAGCGTAATGGCGGGAAGAATGTCCCGGCGAGTGCAGTTTAGCCTCAGCACCTCCTGTTAATACCACCGGACAGACGCGGCGCAATTCTTCACATGTGACGGCCCCGGGACGCAGGATCAGTAATTCGTCACCGCAAGGTCTGACTACTGTCGATTCAAGACCGATCCGTGTAACTCCTTTAATAACCGCGTCAATTCTTCCATCCAGTTCCTCCATAACCGCCTCCCAGGTCGTAGGTGTGATGCGGCCGAATCTGTTGGCACTGGGAGCTGCCACCGGCATACCAGAACGGGTGATCAGTTCCCTTGCCGTCTCATGATCCGGGCAGCGCACAGCCACACTGGAAAGCCCGGCTGTCACAAGGTCCGGTACTTTTTCAGACTTGGCATTAATTATAGTCAGCGGACCGGGCCAGAATTGATCGCATAAGTGCCTGGTAGAGGCTATGCATGAGTCCCAAAGATCATAAGCGTGATCAGGTTCCGCCACATGTACAATCAGAGGATCGAATGTCGGACGGCCCTTAGCTTCGAAAATTCCCGCTACAGCCCGGCAGTTAAAAGCGCAGGCCCCCAGACCGAAAACCGTCTCAGTCGGAAAAGCCACCAGTCCGCCGGAACGGAGCATTTCTGCACCCTGTTCAAGACCTGCATCATCATCATTAAGAAGGACAGTCCGTTTCAGCATTTCCTGTTACCTGCTGTGCATTGCACACATCACCCATTATCTCTTACACTCTCTCCATCATTGTACCTTACGCCGCTGAATGGTAAAAGTTTGTTTCTGGTATAATGGACTCATGAAAAAAGGCTTCAGCCTTATCGAAGTCGCAATCGCACTTACCCTGTTGGGAATTCTATGCGCCATGCTGGTCCCCAAGCTTCTTGATCTGCTGCATGACGCCCGTATCAGACAGGCTCACAGTCAGGGCATGAATATCCGGAAAATCACACTCGACTTCCAGGTCGACCCACTAACAAGGAGACCGGCTGCTGATCGAGGGCACTTTACCAAAAACAATCCCTTATCCACAGAAATTTCCATCACCGACTTGATCCAGTATGGTTATCTGGTGCAGCAACCTTACAACCCATGGAGCAACCCGTGGAAACTGAGGGTCACCGGTGTCGGGACCCCCACGGTAACCGCTTATGTTTACAGTTACGACTATCGCGGGTCAACAGTTGAAGTAACAGTGGGGCCGGAGTGATATGTGGAAACAGGGATTTTCACTGGTTGAAATTATGGTGGCTGTCGTACTCGTCAGCGTCCTGTCCAGCGTTGCATACTCCTATTATCTTGGAAACATTCACCAGGCGCGGATAGCGAAATTAAACGCAGATTTCAAAACCATCAGTGATTCGGCGCGAAGATACTATCTGGAAAACGGCAACTGGCCACGCAGCGTTTCAGAAATGGTTCCAAGATTTCTGGAGCGCACAGGGGCAGATCCCTGGGGAAACATGTATGTCATCAGAACCTCTTCAGAGGTGTCAGTTTACTCCGGAGCCTCTATAGAGTCATTCTTTGTCGGAAGCAGTTCCGGCCAGACAAAGAGCCAGCAGTTCTCCAGCTACCTGTCTACCGGTGAAATCCTCTGGCACAAAGTCGATTCCGAATAGATTGAGCTGTCCGGGTGGGACTTGATTTCAATGTATATCACTGATATAATTTAATTATTAATGGTCTGAAATAAGGCCTCGCCTCTTCAGTGTTTAGGATGACAAGTTTTGAGCCTACGCCCTATTCAGGGGAATCCGATTCCAGGGCCTCAGGCAGCCAGCTTACGAGCAGTTAATCTGTTACGAAGCCTGCCCCAGCCCCTGGAGGGACAACCAACCTGCTGACGAGCAGGTTCAAAACGATTTCTACACGTCCAGGTGGGGTCTTATTTCTTTATAGGCTGTTACAAAAACGCGGTCCCAACCGCGTTTTTGGTTACAGCCTGGTAACCCCCCGAGCTAAAGCGAGAGGGGGGTAAAACCCCCGAGCGCAGCCCTTGTCGCTTTCTGCGACAAGGATTAAGCAGCAGTAATCTCGCCCTTCGGGCTTGATAACTGCTGCTAAACTTCATTCCGTTTTTCTCCGATAGGTACCCATCACTTTCAAGGGGTAAATCATGGAACGAAATGAAATTTTTGTGCGTCTGCAGGCGGAATTCGGTGAAAACACACCCAATGTGAGAAAAATCTGCGAACTCATGATCCAGCTTGGATTTCACGAAGAGCTTAAACACTGCTTTTCACTGGATGATCTCAACCAGTTATGGCAAAGAATCAGAAGCTGACGAAAATCAACAAACTTTGCCAGGTGTGCATCCACGACTGTAAGCAGGACGCTAACATCAACATTGTCGGCTGCGGAAAATACTCACCGCAACTGGAAATGAAGTTCCCGGGCAGGAAAAAAAAGCCTAAGGTTAAAGCCTGAGAGAAGCACAGCGCTCCAACAGGTTCTCTATGCTCAGGCCTTTGATATTTTCGCCGTCCCTGTCGCGCAATGTCAGCGTATGGTTTTCCACTTCCTCATCTCCCAGAATCACCATAAACGGCACGCGCATCACCTGGGCTTCGCGGATCTTGTAATTGACTTTTTCCTGCCGCAGGTCTTCTTCCACACGGTAGCCGGCCCTGAAAAGCTCTTCATAGATTTTGTGGGCATATTCATTGTGTCGCTCAGCAATGGTCAGCACACGCGCCTGAACCGGAGCCAGCCAGAAAGGGAAACGGCCATTGAGGTGTTCGATCAGCACGCCAATAAACCGTTCCAGACTGCCGACAATGGCCCTGTGTACCATAATCGGCTTCTGCTTTTCGCCCTTTTCGTCAATATATGACAGGCTGAACCGCTCAGGAAAATTGAAGTCCACCTGAATGGTCGAACATTGCCAGGTGCGTTTGAGAGCGTCTTTGACCTTGAGATCGATCTTCGGGCCGTAGAAAGCGCCATCGCCCTCGTTGATTTCGTATGGAAGCTGCATTTCATCAAGGGCATCCTTGAGCGCCTGGGTAGCCAGGTCCCAGGTAGCGATCTCACCGATAAATTTTTCAGGTCTGGTGCTGATCTCCAGCTTGTATTCAAAGTTGAACAGTTTCATCAGGTAATCAGCCAGATCCATGACCTTCTTGATCTCATCCTTGAGTTGTGAGGGGAGACAGAAAATATGGGCATCATCCTGAGTGAAACCCCGTACCCGGAGCAATCCATGCATCACACCGGACTTCTCGTGCCGGTAAACAGTGCCGAGTTCAAAGAACTTTATGGGAAGTTCCTTATAACTGTGCAGCTGCGAACCATAAATCAGCACATGTCCCGGACAGTTCATGGGCTTGACAGCGTATTCCTCCTCATCGATGTTGAAAAAGTACATGTTGTCGTGGTAAAAGCTGTAATGCCCGGACATTTTCCACAGGTTGGCGTTGTAAATATGAGGAGTGGACACCATCTGATAGCCCCGTCTCCGGTGTTCTTCCTTCAGAAATGTTTCCAGCGCGTTTTTCATGGCCGCTCCATATGGCTGATACAGCACCAGACCGGCCCCGGCAGATTCAGGCTCAGTGATGAAGAGTTTCATATCCCTCCCCAGCACGCGATGATCCCGCTTCCTGGCCTCTTCAATCAACTGCACATACTCTTCGAGCTGGGCTTTTTTGGGGAAAGCGATGCCATATATACGCTGCAGCATTTTGTTGCGCTCGTCCCCGCGCCAGTACGCGCCCGCAACTTTGAGCAGCTTGAAATTCTTGACTGCAGAAGTGAAAGGAAGATGCGGACCGCGGCAGAGATCAAAAAAATCACCCTGCCGGTAAAAGCTGACATTGCTTGCTCCCTTTTCTTTCAAGGCCTCCAGCAGTTCAACTTTATAAGGATTTTCTTCCTTGCGATAAACCGCCAACGCTTCATCGATGTTTGTTTCATAGCGTTCAACAGGTAATCCTGAATCAGAGATACGCTTCATTTCCCCCTCAATGCGGGACAGATCTTCTTCATTCAGCGACCGGTCCAGATCAAGGTCGTAATAGAATCCCTCTTCAATGGAGGGTCCGATAGCAAGTTTGACGCCAGGGAACAGGCGCGTAACAGCCTGAGCCATGATATGCGACGAGGTATGCCAGAAAACTCCCCGACCCTCGGCAGAATCAAAGTCCACCACCTCGATCACCGGCCTGTCACCATCGGCAGGATGCAGGTAATCCGAAATATCGCGCATCTGCCCGTTGATTTTGAGAGCCAGAGTTTCTTTGCGATAGCGGGGATTCTGTTCCAGAAGCTGGGTCCCTGCTCCGCGCTGTGAGTCTATTTCAAGTTCGCGATCCTGAAAAACAATCTTGGCCATGGTGCCTCCAAAGTGAAAAAGTAGTCAGAACAATATCAATTATATCCGCTTGCGGCTGAAATACAAGCCCAAAACGCGGGTTCAGCGGATCAGCCCCGAGCGTTTGAGCAGCAGAACAAAACCATTGAACAGGCGCATCATTAAAAGCCTTTTACGGTAATCGTTTCTCGCGCCTGTGAATCGTATCGTGTCCGCCTGCAGGATTCCGTATCTGCAGGGGTCCGCTGCCATGGCGCTGCCGGACAGCATGGCGCAAGGGGCGGCCACAGGGTCGATCCTGGGCTTGAAAGGTGCAAGCGTCACGATCAGGACCATGGTGAGCAACAGGTCCAGCCAGCCCTCGGCAGGAAAACCGATGATAAAATTGAGTTTGAGCTCAATACCCTCATCGCAGCACATGCGGCACAGTGTGTGCGCCTTTCCCCATGAGACAGATTTGCGCATCAGCCGCAGGACTCTGGGAGACCCGCTCTCAATTCCTGCGGTAAGCGCGCGGAATCCTGACTTTTTCAGAGCGCGGATATCGGATCGTTCCAGTCCCTGCACCTGCACATTGCCTTCGTATGCAAAACCCTTTAGGAAAGTTGCCAATCTCTCCGCCAGCTGTAAAACCGCGCCTGCACCGGGGTTAAGCACTGAATCACTAAAAATCACTCTTTTTCCTCCTGACGCTTCAATCTGATCAAGGCTCTCAAACAGGACCTGGTCAGTCATGCGCCTGTATCCCGGAAAAAGTCGCCTCTCTTCACAGAAAGAACAGTGATTCAGGCATCCCCGCCCAGCCATCAGGGGAAAAGTTTGCGCCTGGATATATCTGTCAAGCGGAAAATCATGAAAATCAGGCGCGGTCAGTTCGGCTGGCTCCACCAGCCTTACCGGTCGCTTTTCAATCCCAGCCGGTCTAAGGAAAAAACTCCCCGAAGGCTCTGGGTTTCCGTCCAGAATGTCTAAAAGAGCGTTCTCCCCTTCGCTGTATACGGCAAAATCGCACAAACCTTCCTGCACAAAGCGTCTTCCGTCAAGATATGGCCGGGCCTGCGGTCCGCCGAACACGATCCTCTTACCCGGAACCAGCTCTTTGATCCTGCGGGCCACGAATTCCACAACCTGCACATTAGTGGAGAATACTGAAAATCCCAGCCAGCCAGGCTGGGAAGCCAGAATTGCGGCCTCCTGTTCCAGCCAGGGACCAATACGCTTCAACAGACGCGAAAACCGGCCCGGGTCCGTCCACAGACTAAATCGCCGCCCGTGCCACCAGGACCTGTCGAATTGCCGGAAACAGTCAATGTTGACATCTCTGATCAAAGCCGATTTCCCGCGCCGCCTGAGAAAACCAGATAGTACAGCCAGGCTGAGCGGGGGTCGGGCCGGGCTGAAACAGGGAAGCATGACAAGGGTGATACGACTGCCCATAGGGATTACAAAGTTTTGGGAGACAATTCCGGCGTAAAAAGCTCCAGTTCCTCGACCCGTCCTTTAACATGCACAGACGCCACGCGCCGCAGGTTATAGCGCTTTTTCCCATCTCCGGTCAGTTTCGAGCAGAACTGGCTGCTGACTAAGATCGGCAGATTCTGATTCTTGGTCTCGGTTTCGAGCCGTGACGCGGCATTGACAGTATCGCCGATCACCGTGTACTCCAGGCGTTTTTCAGTGCCGATATTGCCTGCCACAAGAGGGCCGGCATGGATGCCAATGCCGAATTCAGTGCGGTACTGAGGGAACTCCCTGTTGAAATCCTCGAGTTTTCTGTGCATGCCGAGCGCGGACCTGAGCGCTGCATCAGCATAATCCTGCAGACCGAACACAGGGGAAAAAATAGCCATTACTGCGTCTCCGATAAACTTGTTGATCACTCCTTTTTCCTGAAGGATCGGTTCAGTAACATAGGAAAAATAGCGGTTAAGAAATTCCACCACCTGCTGAGGGGTCATGCTCTCGCTCATGGAAGTGAAATTGCGGATATCGCAGAACAGAACCGCCCCGCATATTTCATCGCCTCCAAGGTTGACATCCTTGTCTTCCAGCAGTTTCTTCGCCACCTCGATCGACAGGTACTTGCCGAACATGTCCTTGACATTCTCGCGCTCCTTGAGACCTGCCGCCATCCGGTTGAAATGCAGCTTTAGCAGAGACATGTCGTCGTTCATGTAGATAGGAAGACGGACATCAAAATCCCCTTCAGCCACCAGCTTCATTTTGCCGATCAGTTCATCGACCGGACGCCAGAGACCATGGAATACGAAGCTCATCGCTACAACATTGACGATGATCATCTGGAAAATCGCCTCCACAACCACAGTGTTGAACACTTTCGTCCCCGCAGCCTCGCCAATGACCATCAGGGCATAGACAGCCGCCAGAGGCAGAATGCCGTTAGTGACCAGGATCATCGAGATCTTCTTCCAGGTCGAAAGCGCGAATCCCGGCCTGACGGTGTAATACTCCTCTTTTTCACGCAGCATGGCCAGAAGGTTCTGGGACTGATAAATAATACAGCCGTAATAAACTAAGGCTAAAGCCGCCTGCGTGAAAACAGACAAGGCGATTGCAGGCAGGTGGCAGATGAAAAACTGGTTCCAGTCGATAATCTTGTGGAAAACCGTCAGATGCTCAGCAATGCGAAAAATAAATACTACGGAGAACAACAGGATCAGGCTTTTGTTGGCGTTATCAAGCTTTTCTGCCGTCATCCTCCGGGCCTCGGAATCGTCCGGTTTTCTGGTGAACCTCATGATCGGCTTGGACCAGAAATATATCAGCACAGCATAAAACATGAGCAGAGTGGCAAAGGGGTTATATTCAATGTTTTGACCATAGGAAAAGAAAAGCTCGAAATCGCTTTTCTCGGAAATCTTCAGCCCCATGAATCCGGTGGCTGCAGTCAGAAGATACAGGTCAGTGTAGAGCATCTGAAAGCAGCTCATCATGAACGGGAAGAGAACGATATGGGTCCGCAGCCCGGTAAGGCGTTTGTCGGTAATCAGCATCCGTACCCCCTTGAAACGAAAAAAGGGAAGCCACAGCTTCCCTCTGCACAGCTATAGTGGTCGGGGCGACTGGATTCGAACCAGCGACCACCTGAACCCCATTCAGGTACGCTAGCCAGACTGCGCTACGCCCCGACAAATGCCATTGTAAGATAGAAATGATTAATTGTCAAACAATTCGCAAAATTTGCCTGCACCGGCCGCAATATGTTATAGAATTGTCAAGGGGGACCTTGGTATGCCTGTTGATTCGATCAATTCAGCTCTCAACTCCACGGCAATTGGTTGCCGACAGGAAAGCCTCAGCCGCCCGGCCGCAGGATCAGCTGCTGATGCATCTGCTCAAACCTGCCGCGGCAAAGACCAGGTGGAACTTTCGGGAAAAACCGGTAAAACAGGAAAGCCTGAAAATTCCCAACCAGGCGATATCAAATCCCCAACCGGCGAGCCCCTGTCCGAAGACGAGAAAAAGCAGGTGGAAGAACTCAAACGGACTGACGCCAAAGTTCGAGCCCATGAACAGGCCCACATTTCTGCCGCTGGCGGACTTTCGGTCAGCGGAGCTAATTTTTCCTATCAGAACGGCCCTGACGGCAAGCGCTATGCTGTAGGGGGCGAAGTCAGCATCGACACATCAGAGGGCAAAACCCCGGAAGAAACCATACGCAAGGCTGAACAGATAAGGCGCGCAGCCATGGCACCGGCAGACCCGTCCCCTCAGGACCGGGCAGTTGCGGCGCAGGCATCCCAGATGGCCGCACAGGCCAAGGCCGAGAAATTGAAGGAAACCGCAGAAAAAGGATCTGAAGCGACACCTTCAGGTATACAAGCCGGGGAACAGGAAAAGGCATCATCAGCATACAGAAACAGTACCGGTAAAGCCGACAATTCCGGATTATTTTCCATCTACGCGTAAAATCGGGTGATAATGCCCGGCTGCAGATAATTTTTTTTCGGAACGAACTTTCCATAAACGGCAATACGGAATCGTACCACTGCCCTTTCTTGCATTTTTTCGTATTTTCTCATACATTACATTTATCACTTTCTGCATGAGGTGCCCGATGAAACTGTCATGGCAATGGCTGCGTGATTTAGCTGATCTCGACACTCTGACCCCGGAAGAGGTGTTTAATCGCTTCACCCTGCATTCAGCGGAACTTGAAAGCATCGAGAACGAAGCTGAATTTCTCAGCCGGGTGATCACAGTGAAAATAACCGCTGTCCGTCCGCACCCGGACGCTGACAAGCTGCGCCTTGTCACAGTCGATACTGGAGCCGAAACCCTGGAGATCGTTTGCGGCGCACCAAATGTCGAAGCCGGAAAAGTCGGAGTCCTGGCCCGGATCGGCACCACCCTGCCAGGCGGCTTCACCCTGACACCCAAGAAAATCCGCGGAGTGACATCAGAAGGCATGCTGTGCTCAGAGCGCGAACTGGGACTGTCGGACTCTCATGAAGGTATCATCATACTGCCTGGGGAAACACCCTGCGGAAAACCCTATTCAGATATCACAGGGAAAAATGACGCCATCTTCGAACTGGACAACAAGTCCATCACCCACAGACCCGATCTCTGGGGACATCTCGGCATTGCCCGCGAAGTGTGCGCCCTGTTCGGCAGACAGCTCAGAAACCCATATCAGCGAGAACTCTCGAAAAGCGCAACCTGCAGTCAGATGCTGGAAATCGACAATCGCGTGCCTGATATGTGCCCGCGCTATTGCGCGGCTGTAATCAGCGGACTTTCTGTGTGCGAATCCCCGGAATGGATCAAAAAAAGGCTCACTGCTGTCGGCAGCCGGCCGATCAACAACATCGTGGACGCCACCAACTTTGTCATGCTGGAACTTGGGCAACCCCTTCACGCCTTTGACCGCAGACAACTCAATGGAAACACCATTGTCATCCGCCTCGGCTCAGAGAGCGAGCAGGTCGTGACACTGGACAATGCCCAATTGAATCTTTCAGGAAGCGAAATCGTAATTGCAGACAAATCACGAGCAGTTGCGCTCGGAGGTGTAATGGGCCTGGCCAATTCCGGGGTCGGACCTGACACCAGGGAAATTGTGCTCGAGTCTGCCAATTTTGATCCAGCCAGCATTCGCAGAACAGCCAACAGATTCAATCTGCGCACTGACGCAGCCCAGAGATTTGAAAAATCCCAGGACCCGGAAAACGCGCCCCGCGCGATGCAGCGCTTTTTGGAACTGATCCGCGAAACCTGCCCTGACGCTGAATTTTCATCGCCTGTTTGCGATAATTATCCGGGACGCAAAGCGTCTGTGTCCATTGATGCAAGTTTTGATTTTTTCCGCAGGCGTCTCGGCACTGACATCGCCAATCAGGAGATCTGCCGCATTCTGGAATCACTCGAATTCAGAACCATGGAAAAAGACGGGGGAATCTCAGTAACAGTTCCCAGCTTCCGCTCCACAAAGGACATCACACAATCTATTGATTTAGTGGAGGAAGTAGGCCGGATTTTCGGCTACGACAATATCGCGCCTGTATCTCCTTCCATCGCCATGGATATACCTCCGAAAGACGAAATGTCCATACTGATCCGCAGGATCAGGGAGACATTGAGTTCAGGACTGGGCTATACTGAGATTTATAACTATTCTTTTTACAATGAAGCCAAAGCGCAGATGACGGCACTTGACACAGCCGGAGCTGTTAAAATGCGCAATCCCCTTTCTCAGGAAGCCGACATGCTGGTGACAGACCTGCTTCCCAACATGCTGGAGTCTGTGCGCAACAATTCCAGGTTTAACGATGAGTTCAGCTTTTACGAAATCGGACATGTATTCGAAAAAGATACTGACAGGGAAACGCTGATCGCAGCGCGTTACATCAAGAATCCCGGAACTTCCCAGGCTGCCCTGACACTTAAATACAACATGGAAGAACTGCTCAATACTCTCGGTTATGACAGCTCAGTTTCGCCGGAGGCCATTGACCCTCGCCTGCATCCTTTTCGCAGTGGTATCATCCGCACAGGAAAGATGCGGTTTCCATTCGGTGAACTTAAACCTGAGATCCTGAAAAAATGGGATATCCGTGGCCGGGTAGCTGTCTCCTGGTTTTTCCTGCGCGAACTGCTCGGATCGAAAACGCGTTCAGCCGCATTCCGGGAACTGCCCAAATTTCCCGCTGTCCCGTTTGATCTGACGATTCTGATCCCCGAACAGGCGCATGTGACCTCCCCCATCCGTGAGATGAAAAAAACAGCGCCCGGGATGATCGAAGAAATCGGTTTTGTCGGATTTTATCAGGACGAGAAATTCGCCTCAGGCATGAAGGCCGCCACATTTCATGTTGTATTCAGGTCTGCTGATCATACTCTGAGCGGCGAAGAGAGGACCCAGCTGGAACAGGGGCTGATCAAACGAATGCAGGAACTGGGATATCCTCTCCGATGAGATTGCGGAATGCGCAACTTCCATGACCCATCCGGGCAAGGGAGAACCGGGTTCTGTTCATTATGAAAAGGTTTTGCTCTACCAACTTGCCCCCTCACAAAGTCCGGCAGCTCCAGCAAAGTTTTCAACGCTCCGCCGGCCCAGCAAAGCTGGGGCCCACCGGCTCCGCGGAAAGGAATATTTA
>JAQTRI010000300.1 GCA_028711905.1 Candidatus Wallbacteria bacterium
ATGCGCAGGGCGACCTCTGCCCGAAATAATCCAGCCTGAATTCAGGCAGCCGGTTGTCGGGTTCGACAAACAGCCTGAAACGCTCCTGCTCAGAACTTTTCAGCGATTTTTCCATAACAGTTTCAGCAAAAAGGCGATCCAGCTCTTCCTGTCGCGCAAGAGGCAGGGCGTTAGGTCTCTTGATCCAGATGCTGTCGCGAAAAAGTCTTGCTGTTTTCATGTAATCAAGCCGCCATTGCTCATGTGCGTAAATCGGATGGCTGACTGGAAAAATGTCATCCGGCCAGAGCGAACGACTGGTATCAGGATAAGAAAACCTGTCCCGGAAATTGCTGCCGTCAAAGTAGGCATTAACAGACTCGTACACGGCATTTTTCCGGGAGACTCTTTCAAAGAGTCCGCCCCAATATTCAATGAATGAAGTCAGGTCTTTCCGGTTTTCTTCAAACAGAAGAAACTGCACACGCACTGTAGGAAGCACCTGACCCAGCTGCTCACGCCTGCGGATCAGGTTGAATACATTGTCCTGAACCTGTTTCAACGCGCCGCCCGGACGCACGATATTGTAGGTCTCTTCGCTGGAAGCATCGATGGAAACAGTCAAGACCGGCATTTTGATATCTGAGAAAATCAGAAGTTCGGTCAAGCGCTCATCAAGCAATTGCGCGTTGGTGTGCAGGTCGATCTGGGCGAACAGGCTGGATTGTTCCATCATTAGAAGCAAAAGCGAAAACATGTGCTCAAAATCAGGGTGCAGCAGGGACTCGCCGAACCAGAAGGGCTGGACCTCGAAGAATTTCATGCGCGATATCTTCAGATCATCCATGATCTTGCGGAATAATCCGGGGTGCATGAACCCTGGTTCAATACCGTGCACATTTCCTGATCCGCGGCCCTGGTTGCAGTTGGGGCAATGCAGGTTGCATCGATCTGTCAGCTCGATCTGCAAGGTGTTGCCTCTGTACGGGGCCAGTTCTTTAATCAGGCGGAAGGGGTCTATCATGGGTACTCACACCAGGCTTTTCAGATTTTCAATCAAAAGAGCGGATTTTTCAGAATAAAGTATAACAAATTTCTTGGAAAATGTGGTAGGGCCTGGTAAGCATCCGTATCCGCTCCCGTAGAGACGCAATGCATTGCGTCTCTACAAGGGGATTCATTCAGGTCAAACAAAGTCAAAAAGCCAAGCACCGTCCCCGTTATTCCCTAGATGAAGTTATGCAGATGATCTGCGTGGTTCCTAAGGGAGCGAAGTAGGGCTGGGTTAGCACAGAATGAGACCCGGTAGAATCCGGGGACTGGCCGTGCCCCCAAGCATCGGGGACTGGCCGTTCCCAAATCCTGAGCTAATCTTCACGGCCTGTCCCCGCCAAAGCTATGCGTATTTTCAATTGCCCTGCCTGCCCGGCGTAACTGACTGTGAAGCCGGGTCCCCCGCCAAAGACAGAATTACCCATGTGCAAGGCTCAGGAATAAGGCCGTTTGCGTTCCTGTCTTTCATCCCGCCCGCCCGGGCTTTTTTCGCTTTGCGCTAATTTTCAAGACCTGGCCCCAGGGTTTTCCCTTAGGGGAAAGCACAAAATGATTGAACCCGGCCTCGTTTCTAAACTGGTCGAATCCGACCAGTTTGAAATCCGGGTTATGAAGCTTTTCCCACAATCCCAGTAACTCGATGGTGTTCTTGGTCCTGAGCCAGTTCTTGACAATATCGGCGGGAGCTGACGGATTTTTGTGCTTGGCGATGTCGGTCAGTGAAATAAAGTCATCTTCTCTGATATTGTAAAATCGAATCTCTTTATCCAGCACGCTGATCTTAGCCATTACACGCCCCCCCGCACAATTTCCACCCCGGTGTCCATCGGAGTTTTCAGCTGAAGTCAAAAAAGTCACGCACCGTCCCCGTTATTCACTTCCATGGCCATCTCGATCAATCGGCGTTCTTTTTGAATCATCCGCTGAAGTTCTTTTTCCGATGGCAGAAACTTCAAGTATTCTGCTGCAAAGATTTGCTTGCCTTCACTTAGCACTGAGTATTTGGCTACGGCTTTACTCTTGTCAGAACAAAGGATCAAGCCGATCGTCGGATTATCTCCCTGAATCTTGAAGCGGTCTTCAAAAAGCCTGACATACCCATCCATCTGCCCTACATCCTGGTGGGTAAGTTTACCGATTTTGAGATCAATCAAAAGAAAACACTTGAGCATGAAATTGTAGAAAACCAGATCCACATAAAAATCATCGTCGTCAAAGCGGATATTCTTCTGGCGTGCGACAAACGAGAAACCCCGCCCCAACTCCAGCAGGAAAGATTGCAGGTTGGTGATGATCGCCTGCTCCAGATCTTTTTCATGCAAATCCGGGCTGTCAGGCAAATCCAGAAATTCGAGGACAAAGGGCGATTTCAGAAGATGAATTTGATCCATCGCCTCACCGGTCAATCTTTCGCGGTTTGCGGATAACAATCCTTCCTTCCCCTTGTTTTTAAGGATGCGCTCAAAGTATGCCGTATGTATCTGCCGCTCAAGCTGCATCTTGCTCCAGCCGCATTCAACTGCTTCCTTCTCATAGAATTCACGCGCTTCAGGATTGTCGACACGCATTAACGCCCGGTAATGCGACCAGCTCAGTGAAGTGTTGAATCCAGGGAGCGACTCTTTCCCACCTGGAGAGAGTTTCACCAGGGATGTCGATTCTCCACCTGTCTTGTGGACTTTCTCATCTTTGAGTGATTCCCCACCCGCCGGGTGGAGAATTCGCGGACGGTTCTGAAACACGAGATAAAACTGCCTGAAATACCATAAATTGGTGGTAGAAAAGCCTCTTCTGTATTTCTCCGTCAATTGCGCCGACAGATTTTCAACCACCTGCATGCCATACTCAGCACGATGGTCTCCGCCTTGAATCTCCTGTACAATCTCCCTGCCGATCAGCCAGTAGGCAATCACCATCTGGCTGTTGACCGAGCGCACGACATTCGTCCGGGCCTGCTCCAGAATGGAAACGACACGGTCAAACAAGGCTGTGCCGCCCGGTATTATCGGCTTGTCAATGTATGCTCCGGTCGGTTTTTTCTTCATTTCACGCGCCCTCACCAATATGGGCAGAGGACCCGATATCCTCAACCGAAATGGCCTTGAACAATCTTTTCATCAGGGTAGCGTTCATGTTGATTCTCCTTTATCGATCAAGGGGTTTTCAGCTAAAGTCAAAAAACCAAGCACTGTCCCCGGTCATCCCGTCCCCAGTCATCCTCTAATTTTCAAGACCTGGCCCCGGGATTTTCCCTCCATTTTCTTTACGCCATGTTCCACAGTCAGTAGCCTCATCTGGCTGATGGCAATCTGATTGAGAATCACGAGCCGTTCAGATTGCTCCATATTGCTACTGATGAAGTGGGCATTCATGCTTTCGAGGTTTGAAAGGCACACTAACTGAGCAATGTCCGCATAGTCGCGCATGTTCCCTTTTTTGTCGGGGTTCTTTTCCCTCCATTGCTTTGCCGTCATTCCAAAAAGGGCCATGTTCAGGACATCCGATTCCTGAGCGTAAATCATGTTCACCTGTGCCTTCGTGAGTTCTGCGGGAATCAGGTTTTCCTTCACAGCATCGGTATGGATGCGGTAATTGATCTTGGCAATGCTGCGGCGGATATCCCATCCCAGGGTTTTGCGCTCGTCTTCCTTGAGGCGCTGAAACTCCTTGATCAGATATAGCTTGAATTCAACAGATACCCACGAAGCGAATTCAAAGGCGATATCCCTGTGCGCAAAGGTGCCTCCGAAACGGCCTGATCTGGAAACCAGGCCGATGGCACCGGTTGATTCGATCCATTGCTTAGGGGAAAGCACAAAATGATTGAACCCGGCCTCGTTTCTAAACTGGTCGAATTCGACCAGTTTGAAATCCGGGTTATGAAGCTTTTCCCACAATCCCAGTAACTCGATGGTGTTCTTGGTCCTAAGCCAGTTCTTGACAATATCGGCGGGAGCTGCCGGGTTTTTGTGCTTGGCGATGTCGGTCAGTGAAATAAAGTCATCTTCTCTGATATTGTAAAAACGGATCTCTTTATCCAGCACGCTGATCTTAGCCATTACACGCCCCCCGCACAATCTTCACCCCTCTGTTCATCGGGGTTTTCAGCTAAAGTCAAAAAACCAAGCACCGTCCCCAGTCTCCCATTCACTGATCACCATTTCTTTCTTGCTCATAGCACCTCCAGGTTGCAGGGCATCATTATACCCGTTCTCTTTTAATGTTCTCCAGGATTTCTCAGCACAATTCCCCATCAAACGCTTTCTGCTTGGACTATGCGGGGAAAACCGATATCCTCAACCGAAATGGCCTTGAACAGGCGTTTCATCAATGTGGCGTTCATGTATTTCCAATCTTTTTAATCCTGGCATCTTCTGTCAGAAGTTTCATCTGCTGGATCGCTGTTTTGTTGAGTTTCACTAAGCGCTCACTTTGCCGAAGTCCATCGCCTATGAAATGCGCGTTCAGATTTTCCAGGTTGGATAAGCATACAAGCTGGGAAATATCTGCATAGTCACGGATATTTCCTTTCTTGTCCGGATTAGTGTCCCGCCACTGTTTGGCGGTCATGCCGAAAAGAGCCATGTTGAGCACATCGGCTTCTGCAGCATAGACGAGGTTGATCTGTTTTTTTGACAGTTCTGCAGGTATCAGATTTTCCTTGATGGCATCTGTGTGAATGCGGTAGTTGATTTTGGTCAGATTGCGGCGGATATCCCATCCGAGTTGTTTTCGTTCTTCGTCTTTAAGGCGTTGAAATTCTTTGATCAGATAAAGTTTGAATTGCGGAGATATCCACGAGGCAAATTCAAAAGCAATATCTTTGTGAGCGTAAGTTCCACCGTAACGCCCGGCTTTGGCAATGATTCCTTTGGAATTGGTCTTTTCCACCCACTGCTTGACAGATA
>JAQTRI010000301.1 GCA_028711905.1 Candidatus Wallbacteria bacterium
GACGGTATGGCTCAGTTGACCCCTTGCTCACAAGATCGTCAATCAGCACCCCGATCATTGACTGGCTCCTCGCCAGCACAAAAGGCGACAACCCCCGCAGACCACGGACAGCGTTGATCCCGGCCACTAAGCCCTGGCATGCCGCCTCCTCGTATCCTGAAGTGCCATTGACCTGCCCCGCGAAAAAAAGTCCCGGCACATCCCTGTGCTCGAGCGTCTGCCGCAGCCCGGTGGAAAGAACACTGTCATATTCAACTGCATATCCGGGCTTGATAACTTTGACGGTCTCAAGGCCTGGAACAGTCTGCAGAAACTCAAGCTGCACCTCTTCGGGAAGAGATGATGTAAGACCCTGAAGATAATACTCAGCCGAGCCCGCGCTTTCAGGCTCAATAAAAACCACATGGGATTTCCGGTGGGGAAACTTCATGACCTTATCTTCAAAAGACGGGCAATAGCGTGGTCCCACGCCCTGGATTCTTCCCCCATACAACGGGGACCGATGGATGTTTTTCCTCACAACCTCAATAGTTTTTTCATTAGTGCGGGTCAGGTAGCAGTCCATAGTGAATAAAGGCCTGGTATTGTCATAATGGCTGAATTTAAACGGCACTTCTTCAGAATGCTGAACTTCCAGGCCTTCCAGTTTCAGGCTTCCGACATTCACCCTCGAAGTGGTTCCTGTTTTAAGGCGTATCATGGAAACACCCATCCGTTTCAGGCTGCCATAAAGACCAACAGCAGGAGGCTCACCAATTCTACCCGCAGGCATGCAGAATTCACCGATGAAAATCTTTCCCCTGAGAAATGTCCCTGTAGTAACAATGACTCTTTCAGAGGAAACAGAAAGTCCATTACGGAATTCAATGACAAATCCTTTTTCTGCGGCCAGAATATCAGTAACTTCTCCCTGAAGAATTTCAAGGTTGACCGTGCTTTCAAGGGTGCTTTTCATGAGTCTGGAATAGAGCCGCAGGTCGTTCTGCGACCTGAGGGCCCGTGCTGCAGCTCCCCTTTTGCTGTTCAGAATCCGATACTGGAGAGCAGACCTGTCGGCCAAGCGGGCGGTAATTCCGCCAAGTGCGTCAATATCGCGCAGGAGTTGTGACTTACCCGGTCCGCCCATTGAAGGGTTGCACGGCATGAGCCCAAAGCCGTCCAGACTGAGTGTGGCGATCAATGTGCGGGCTCCGAGCTTCGCTGCAGCTATAGCGGCCTCGCACCCGGCATGACCGCCACCGATGACAATTACTTCAAAATGATCCATTTTATCCCTACTTCAGCTCCCCCCAATTGGATGCGTGGGAGCAGTCCACCACCAGCGGGACACGCAAAGGGTAAACCATCTCCATCACTGGTTTGATCACTGAACTTGCCTCATCGACTTCAATATCCGGCACCTCGAAAATCAGTTCATCGTGGATCTGCAGCAGCATCGGCCAGCGGATTTCTGCGTCTATACGAATCATAGCCTGCTTGATCAGGTCAGCAGCGAAGCCCTGGATTGGTGAATTGACGGCAATATTCTCCCCGTGCTTTACCAGTTTCCCGCTTTTGGTGAGAAAACCCTGAAGCCATCGCTTACGCCCGCATTCAGTTTTCACAAATCCGTCCCTCACACCAGCTTCGATAGATCCCTTGATGAACGCATCAATCCCTGGATAACGATGGAAAAACCGGCTCAGATACTCTCTGGCTTCGCTGTGACTGATTTCCAGCCTTTCCGCAAGGCCGTAAGCGTTCAAACCATACACCACACCAAAGTTGATTTCTTTGGCTTTGCGTCGCATATCCTTAGTTACACACTCAGTGGGGGTGTCGAAAATCAAAGCTGCTGTTGCAGTATGAATGTCCTCGCCGGATCTGAAAGCCCTGACAAGGGCCTCGTCTTCGGAAACATGTGCCAGCACCCGTAACTCGATCTGAGAATAGTCAAAGGACACCAGTTTGAAACCAGGTAGGGTTGTAAATCCGTGACGAATCCTTCGCCCGTGGCTGCTGCGAACCGGGATGTTCTGAAGATTGGGTTCACTTGATGATAGCCTGCCTGTAGCAGCCACTGTCTGGTTGAACGAGGTGTGGATTCTGCCGGTATCCTTGTCTTTCAAGCGAGGCAGGGCATCGACATAAGTGGATTTGAGCTTTGAAAATTCACGGTAATTGAGAATCAACCCGGCTACCGGGTGATGGGCCTTCAGTTTTTCCATCACCGTAACATCTGTGGCCAGTCCTGTTCCCTTGGCAGTCCTCCCGAAACTCGGAAGACTCAGCCGCTCAAACAGCACTTGTTCCAACTGCTTGGGTGAATTGAGGTTGAACTCTATCCCTGCCTGGAGAAAGATCTCTTTTTCCAGGCTTCGCAACTCGGTATCGAACTCACGCGAAAGGCTTTCCAGGTATGGAACATCGATCATCACCCCACGGCTCTCCATGCGGGAAAGCACCGGGACAAGCCTCATCTCCAGATCTTTAAACAACCGATAAAGCTCTTCCTTCTCCAGTTCCGGCAGAAACTTCCGCCACAGCCTGAGAGTGTAGTCCGCATCCTCACATGAATAAAATGTAGCGCGCTCGATCAGAACATGGGAAAAATTCTTTTCCTCCTTTTTCCCGAAAAGCCCGGAGAAAGGCAGAGTCTGATAATCGAAATGCCTGGCGCAGAGATGGTCAAGCCCGTGCCTGTGATCATCTGGAGCCAGAAGGTATGAAGCCAGCATGGTGTCTGAAAAACACTGCATGGCAATGCCATACCTCTGAAAAATGGTGTATTCGTATTTGGCGTTGTGACAGATCTTGTGCACAGTGTCGCTTTCCAGCAATGGTTTCAGACCGGATAACACATCGGCAAGAGGCAACTGCTCCGGCACCCCGAGATAGCTGTGCGACACAGGCAGGTAAAACCCCTCGCCTGAATCAGCGGCAAACGATATTCCGACAATTGACGCCCGCCGCGGTTCCTCACTGTCAGTCTCAAGGTCCACTGCGAATTCGCGTTTTTCTTCCAGGAGTCGCATCAATTTTTGCCAGTCCTGCATTGAACTGACCGTAAGATATCTGACCGCTTCATCGATTGATGTCTTTTCCCGGATCGGAGAGCCTCCTATTCCCATGCGTTTCATGACAGAAGACAGCTCCAGATGAGACAATTCCTCAGTCAGGCGGTCCATGGATGGTTCACAGAACTGGAGAAGTTCCTGAACCGGAAGATCCAGGTCTCTCCTGATCCGGCAAAGATCAAGTGAAAGCTCCGCCAGATCGCGACTTCCAGTCAGTTTTCCCGCAACACCAGGCTTCAACTCAGAAATTCTATTGTAGATGGCTTCCAGACTGCCGTATGTTCTGAGCAATTCCATGGCTGTTTTCTCGCCGATTCCCGGAACTCCGGGCACATTGTCCGATGGGTCACCCATCAGAGCCTTGGCCTGCAGGTATTGACCGGGGGTCAGACCGAACTCGCTTTCAAAGCGAGTCCGATCATAAACCGCGGGTTCCGACACTCCCTGCCTGGGCATCAGTATCGTGACATTCCGGTCCAGAAGCTGGAACAGGTCCCTGTCTCCGGAAAGGATGTATATTTCTTTGCTGTCGTGCAGCTGTTCAACTAAAGAACCGATAACATCGTCAGCCTCGAAATCATCGCATTCCAGAGAATTGAGGCCAAACAATGGTACGAGTTCCTTGATTTTCGGGATCTGCAACACTAAATCTCTGGGAGTTTCCTGTCTTTTAGCTTTATAGCCATCGAACTTCCTGTGCCTGAAAGTGGGTCTGCCTGTGTCAAAAGCTACAATGCAGCCGGCAGCAGACAAGTCAGACTTAGTCTTTACAGCGGTGTTGAAAAAACCGTGGAGTGCGCCGGTAGGAAAACCTTCAGCGTTGCGCAGATTCGACCTCATCATGGCATAGAAAGCCCGGAAAACAAGGTTGAATCCATCGATAACAAGAATTTTTTCCCGGTTCCTGCCCTCCATGGGTTACTCCAGCAATTCCAGCCTGGCGCGAAGCGAAAGATTCTTGTGCCATTCAGGGGAATTTCTGTATGTTTCCATGATCTTCCCTGACAGCCAGCGAAAGGTCTCATCAGGCAGCTGGAGCTTTCTTCCGATCAATTCATCGAGTTCAGCACATGATCCTGCGTCAATGCTGCGCACTAAAAAACGCAGCATGTTTTCCGCAGAAGACCCGTCAATTTCAGCATCTGCTTTATCAACAGAAGTAACACGGCTCAATACTCCGCTGAAATCCTCGTGCAGCCAGCGGATCAGGTTCGACAGAAACTGTGAGGTTTCCAGTTCCCACAGCTGACGGACAGGTGGGGAAAATGAAAGCAGAATCAACCGTTTGTGGTAACTGTCAACTGAAACACCGATAGCCTGAGCTGCTCCCTTGATTTCCTGATCCGTACCTGTAACACGAAAAAGGATTTCATGTCCCCCTTTTTCTTCAGCCCGCATGATGTCAAAAGCATTGACAGCCTCAACCCTGAACCGTTCGGGAACTCCCCAGGAAACAGGATGTAGCCAGGATGTTTCAACCATAAATGTCCGGGCCTGATCAGCCTGATTATAATCGACTCCGAAATTGCCGCGGAAAAAGTATCCGTGATCAATGAATGCAGCGTCAGACATCAGGCGCTCCCCTTCCAGAAAAAGCGCTTTGGGAACATTGTCCGGAAGAGCGAGAAAATCGTCCAGAAGTCTCTTTTCAGCATCAGACAAAGTGTGAAAAGAATCCCCGCAGATCCAGAAGACGATTCTTTTCTCAGCCAGCAATTCCAGAGAAGGCAGCCGCTTGTTTCCCAGGGTATCGAAGGTTTCGAAAGCCACTTCTGCGCGTTGCAACCCCTGCGCGTAATATTCGATCTGACGGCGCTCAGCACCATCACTGACTAAAAGTACCGCCGCTTCCAGGCAGCTTGACAGAAG
>JAQTRI010000302.1 GCA_028711905.1 Candidatus Wallbacteria bacterium
GATGGGTTCGGCGCACCCGGCAAACCTCTGCAACTGCCTGATCCTGCTTTCCGCATCCTGTGCTGCTTTGTTGATGATTTCCAGCAGAATCTTGGTCTCAGGTGAAACATCGTTTCGCAGCGCCAGTTCCGCATTTCCTGACATGATCATCAGAGTGTTGTTGAAATCATGGGCTACACCAGACGCCAGCTCGCCAATAGCGTTAAGACGCTGGCTTGCGATCAGAGCATTTACCGCGAACTTGCGCTCTGTGATGTCTGTGCAGAACCCATGCCAGAGAATGCTGCCGTCTGCCAATCTTTCCGGGGTGGATTGCCCGAGCATCCACCTGACAGGCTGCCCTGGGATCTGGACTCGGAATTCGCACTGCCAGTGTGACAGGTTTTCTGCTGACGCTTCAATGGAAGCGATAAGCTTATCCAGGTCTTCAGGAAAAAGTGCCCTGGTAATCGGTGAAAAATCATTAAGAACATCCCCGGTGGTACATCCAAAAATCTGCTGGATCGCGTCTGTTGCGAACGGGACAGAATAAATTCCGCATGCATTTTTTTTAAACTGAAAAATCATTCCAGGGACATGATCGAAAAGTTTCTTGATCATGGTATCATTCTGCCGGAGGGCTTGAGCCGAGCGCTTGATCTCAGTCAGATCCAGCCCGCAGGCATAGTTCTTTTCTCCGAGGGAAAAAAAGCTCCACTGGATATTTTTCAGCGACCCATCCTTGCATGTGACCACTGATTCCTCAGGTTCGATAAAGGAATTCGCCGCAATGGCACGCTCAACACCGGACTGCCATTTCGCGAACAGCATCTTTCGATAAGTGTCATCCGGATAGGCAAGGGAAAACCACCTGCCCGCCGAAGGCACATCTTTTATTGTATATCCGAATAATTCCTCGAATTTCGGATTCACATACTCGCAGACCTGCTCAATTCCAGTCGACAGGTAGATTGCCAGTGGAAGAGTTTCGGCCATGGCGCGAAACAGTTTCTGGCTCTCACGAACCGATTCTTCTTCCAGCTTTTGCTCGGTGATATCAATGTAGATACCGATGTACGCCAAAGCCGTACCATGATCATCAATAATCGCAGAGATCGTGGTTTCGCAAAAAATCTCTTTGCCGTCGAAACGCGTGTTACGAAAAGTCCCGGTCCAGACTTCCTGTTTTAATAATGTCTCATAAACATTCTGTTGTATTTCATACGCTGCAGGTTCCGCACTTAAAAGATCAGGGGTTTTCCCGGACAGATCCTTTAATTCATATCCGGACATGTCAACAAACGCGCTGTTGATAAAAACGATCCTGAATTCAGAGTCAGTGATCAGAACCGGCAAAGGCAGTTGAGCATATGCCTGTGTAAGCTGCTCGATCCCGAATGGAATTGAAAGGCCGGTCTGTTGCAAATTACCCCACTAAAACACTTTCTTGCTGACCATTTCGGGCACTAAAGCAAAATCATCCGGACTGCAGCGTGCCGCGCAGCCTTTTTGCCAGAGCGCTTAGCAGTGACATGGTAATCCTCGGGTGCGACCCGAGCAGGTTGCGGAAATCTCCGCTGGAGATGCGGATCAGGCGTGAGTTGTGCAGCGCCTTCGCTGTTGCCGAGCGTGGCTGATCGTCCAGCAGAGCCATTTCACCCAGATGGTCATTCGGCCCTAGTTGGGCTCTTTCGCTGCCACCGGTGATAACGCTGACAGCTCCATCACAGATTATGTACAGTGCATCCCCGGCGTCTCCCTCCTTGAACAGCGTCTCACCGGCAAAAAGTGTTTTTTCTTCAGCGATTGAAGCTACGGTCATCAAATACTCGGCAGGAATGTCACTGAAAATGCCTACCTGCTTCAAAATCGAAATATTAGACATCATCCTGGTCAGTTCTTTACTCTGCATATTTCCTCCGTTCCCTCTAAGACATTCGCTGTAATCTGCGACCCATCCGCACCACTTGTCGACTGTACGCAGTTTGTTTTCAGTTTCTTTTGAAAGCCCTGTGTTGCAGGCAGTTAATTCAAGCATGGACAGATCAACCAGACGCTTGGCAGTGGCTTTGGGAAGAATGAGTTCAAGCAGTTCTCCGGCATTGGCCCGCAGGGTCTCGTTGCTGCCGAAAAGGTATCCGCTCACCCTGTTCAGAAGGGCAGCATCGTGTTTGAGGCACAAAAGACTAAGAAGCATTTCCGTCATAAGACGCGCATGATCGCGCAGCAGCACTGCGCAGGGTCCGCCTTCCATGGCTGCGAGAGCCACTAATTCGGCAAGATCGATGAACCGCACAACTTCATCTTCGAATCCTGGAGGATCAAAGTCAGTCCGTGCACCGCTGAGTCGCAAGCGTTTGAACACATTGGCGGCAACGATCCTGATGCGGATATCGTCTGTATGCTGAAACGATTCCCATAAAACATTTTTCATGTCGTCCGGAGAATATTCCAGTGATCTGAGCAACACTGCCTTGGTGGAATACTCAAGAGAGACTTCAGCTGCTGAAACGATGCATTCGCTTTTTCCCCTTGCTGAAAGCGCATCGATTGCCCTGATGGCAGTCGGTCTGGCATCGAAATCACTGAGCTGATCGACCAGGAGCGGCAGAAACTGAGGATCAGGGGAGATAACCGCTGCATTCAGCGCCTCGATACGGACAATTTTCGATGAATCCATCAAAAGACGCCCGACCACGGATCCTGTGCCGTGAACCTCAATTCGTGACAGAAGCGCAGCCACACTTAATCGATCGGTTTCAATCTCGCTTTTAAGCATTTTGTCAATGCGCGGGTAAGCAATCAGGGCTCCCGGAAAACCGCAATGTTTGACGAAACAGAACAGGGCAGCATCCCTCATCAACGGGTCATCAACGAATTTTTCTACCTGTCCGACGGCTTCTTCCTTCATACATGCGCACAGGACCTCAAGCGCGGATGTGCGCACACAGAGCCTGGGGTCTGACAGCGCTTTTTCAATCACCGGCATCTGATCGGTTCCCAGAAGCTTGACCGCGCGAGCAGCCACTGTTTCTGACTGCGAAGATACCAGCTCTGTCAGAACCGGTATATACTTAGGATGCGGCTTTTTTTTCAGCAGATCCATAGTCATCAGAACAACAGGTTCAACGCCTGACTTCAGCATATCCGCAAGAACAGTCGTGCCTTCCATCCTGTCAATGAAAGCTTCCAGATCCGCAGGTTTAAACGCCAGATTTTTCAATGATTTATCGAGAAGCTGCCTGTATTTCGGATTGATCATCAGGGTCAGGACCAACTGAATTGTAACAACGATGGCGGCCGCCAACCCGACATAGGCAACATTGCGGGTGAATCCGTTCAAGATCAGAAGTCCGGCTCCGCCAAGGCCTAATCCCAGCGAGGCAAGTGCACCGTCAGCGATGGACTGGGCCCTGTGACGCATCCTGGAATCGAGCGGCAGAAAGAGCAGTTCCTGGGCAGGGGTGTTGAGAGCCTCGAAAAGTGTGAAAAAAACAAAGGCCGAAACTGTGGCTACCGCAAGAGTCGGCACAAAAACCATCGTATAGTTGGAGATCACCAGCAGAAGAGGCAGGATCAGCAAACTTTTGATCACTCCCCAGTTGCGAAGGACCCATCCCACAACCAGGAACTGGACGAACAGGGACACGACACCCAGCCAGGACCAGAATGATCCGAAAAAAGCGGCCATCTGCTCTTCATTGTAGGTGCCGCTGGCCAGCACCTTGAAGCTGTAATCCACCAGGATCTGTGTGATTCCGGCCAGTATCACCACGGTGAAAATCATGATCAGATATGGACTTTTGAACAGCTGTGAAATGGGAGCGCCTTCTTCATCTTCCTCATGTTCAGGATTTTCGAGCGGCGGAAACATTTTATTGATGTAAAGCACCATCAGGGCGAATGAAACCAGAATTCCAGAACAGGCAATCAGGAGATTCTCCGTACCGATCCAGCCGGCCAGCGGTTCTGTCAGATAACCGCCGATCGTGAACCCCAGCGCCAGACCCCCGGTGATGTAACCATAGAGTCTCCTGGCATCGCGGCTGGTGAAATAGTCACCGGCTAAGGAGAAAAACAGGGTAAAAGCCAGCAGAATGCAGGCTTCGATACTGACACAGATGCTGAAGTATACCCACTCAGCCTGAGGAAACATCAGAACCAGTACACGCAACAGCCCAATGGCTGAGGCTAAAAGTAACTGCAGCCCGACCATCAGCCCAATGCGTGAGAATCTCTCCTTGACAAAATCATAAGCCATTGTCACAAGAATGGCATTGACTGCTATGCCGATGTAAATCCAGGGGAGCAGTCCTTCCACTTTTTCTGTGCCGAGCCGTGACAGAAAAAGTATGTCAGCAGCATTGGCTCCGATAGTCGAATACATGCCGATGAGCATAAAGTAGATGAAAAATGTCTGCACCAGACGGAATTCAGCTGGTTTGATGCCAAACAGGGATTCGAAAGTCTTACGGACCGTGTTCTGCGCGTTAAGAGTCGCTATTTTCATTATTGAGCTTCTGCTCCAAAAAGTATATCAAATTTAGCTACATGGTATTTATGATTACCGGATTCTATGGTACGACACATGAATCTGAAAATCAATCTATTTAAAGAAAGCTGACATGGCACCCTGCAGGGCCATCTTTAATCACGACCTGTGGATGGATTATCACCTGAGGCACTGCTTCGGGCAGACAGCTACACATTCACGGCACTTGAGGCAGTCCCGTTCATTGATAGTTCCTGATTCCCTGTGCTGCGGTATGTCCAGCTGCATCGGGCACTTTTTCACGCACAGTCGGCAGGATACGCAGGTCATACCATCGATCGCGAGCCGGTTTTTCAGCCCTCAAGCGCATTCTGCATCGTGCCCATCGGGCAGAAGGCACACCAGGCGCGATGATGGAAGATAAGCGCCAGCACCACACCAATGGAG
>JAQTRI010000303.1 GCA_028711905.1 Candidatus Wallbacteria bacterium
GAGTGTTTCAGCGACGTGCATACGGTCTCAGGGACGAAGAATATCTTCGCCTCAAGGTTCTGACCTGCATGCTCCCGGAGATATGAATATGTCATCAAGTTACCCACTCACTTTGGAGAAGAGCCCATCTTTCTTTTGGATTCCCTGAGCAAATCATAGAATTTGTAGAAAACATTTGTTGTATGATTACCGTATACATCCCCTTTTTCTGATACTCCGCCGAACCAAGTGTTGTTGTAGTCCCAGCCAATCACACATCCTACACATCCTGCTTGGAAAGCCAATTTCCAATCCACAGCATGATCGACAGGCACATCGGTTCCATCAATCTGCACTGATCTTTTCATGCACGAATAACAGGCATTCAAAACAACATAATCAACAGGATTTTTGTAAAAAGCCGGAATACTGTTGAAGTCTTCGGGATGCACTCTGGAGCTTGGCATGAATTCAGCAGGCTGTATCTGTGCGTAGTTCCATACTACGAAAAACGGACTTTTGGGTTCATTCGGTGCGAATTGGTTGCTTTGATATTGCATCGGGGACGGTCCGCCATGTGCTTCAATATGAATGACGGAATATTTTCGATAATCAATCTTTTTCAGTTCATCGATAGTAATGCTCAAATCCGGCACAACGGTGTAAATTTCCTTCATGGCATCGAATGCGATCTCCACTGTTTTAAGCCATTTTGATTCAATGGGATCAAATGGATTAAAAGAGCATAATGCCAGAGCTGCTTTTTTGGCTTCCGTTGCCGAGGACTTCCCATCAGATTCGGCAATCAGTTCCTTGTCACCGTTTTTTTGAATTGGTATTGGGGTGGTATTGGGGACGCGTCTCGATATTTGTCATTTGACTCATTCACTACCTCCTCCAGAAATTTCCGGAGATCTTCAATCTCTCTGGAAATGGTATCCCGCCCAATGCTCCGGCTAACATTTTCAAATGACAGGCAAACTCTTACGGACATAAGTTGAAAATATCATTTCGCAACAACTCCGTCAAACACCAATTACCAATTGTCGAGACGCGTCCCCCTCCACCCCCCCAATTGTCGAGACGCGTCCCCCTCCACCCCCCCTCCACCCCCCCCTCCTTCTGTGCCTGTGCACTCCCATTTCCAGTCATCAGAAGATGGCTGCGGGATGTGCGCCGGGGTTTCATCGGCATCGGCATATATGATCCTGGCTGTGAAGACTTCGGACGATCCTGGTTCCATGTCGTCCACGATCGGCGTGATACTGACACGCAGCACCTCTGTCACCAGCGCGGACTGAACATCTACAGTCTGCAATCGATCACCTGCCCTGTTTCCGTGTCCACGCGGATTTCAAACTGGTTTTCATACGGATTTCTGCCGATTCCGAAGAAGGTTATCCAGCAGAGGCGGACAGCGTCCGTATAATCCGGCAATTTATCCCAGACGATTTTTTCCGGCACATTGACAACAATAGGTTGATTAAGGTCCAAGTAATACAATTCGGGGGCAACCATGATAACTTCAGATTCAGGGGTCCAATCAAATTTTGTGATTTTGTACCCGTTAAGCAGGTGCCAGAGATTCCAGCGGAGTTTTTCTTCCAGGTAGTCACAGGCGATTTTTTCGGCCTGCTCTTTGGTGATATTGACAATTGTTGGGCAGGTGGTGCCTGTGTCAAGGTTTCCAAAATCATAAAGCATTCCGTCTTCTGCTAAACACATACCGACTCTGCTTCCGCACAAGTATGGACCAATCAATCTAGAACAGGAATAACTCCAAGTATATAATTTATTGTTCTCATTTTTATTAAACTTGTTAATTTTATACTCTGAACGGGTTGCCTCTGGTACCAACTTATCAAAGTAAAATTTGATTTTTGCCATTGCAGTACTGTCATCCATTTTTACAGTTGGAGTATAATTTTCCCATTGTGCAGACGGCTTGTACATTGCTCTAAGGATGAAGTTGTCATCTATCATGAATTCGCATGGCCTGTTTCTATGTTTTCCCTTTGTTTCCCATAGATTTAAATGAACAAATCTGCTTCTGTAAAAATTTCCCTTGATCGCCAGTTCTTCGGTCATTCCAATTTCTGCAAGAGTTGAATAAATTCTCTCCAGAGCCTCTTCCTTCCATTGTGCATTTTCAGGTTGCGGGAGATTAAAAGCGGCAACAGTTTTTATGAAAGTCAAGTATATAATGAAACATACATGTACAACTCTCATAAACACCTCACTCGGCTAATATGAGGTTTTTGGCATTCGAATAGTCCCCTGCATCAATGAACAGCTTGGAATTTTCTACGGGTTGTTCGTCGATATAGAATATATTTTTTATCGTATTTTCCGCTGCTGTATACACAGAAGGAGCCTTTTCCCGTTCCTCACCTTCGGGTTTTCTGCAGTACTGAAAGAATGTGTACCCGAATTGCTGGGCGATATGGCCGCGCATGGAGGTTTTCCACCCCATGTACACCTTGGCGTTAAAGGCCTGTTTGAACTTTTCCCATCCGGGCTTTCCGGAGGCGCATGCATTCAAGAACACGAATTCCACTTCTGTCTGAGGTGAAATTTCATCAACCGTAAGTGTATTGTGGTTGATTCCCCAGGTGGTGAATGGGACATACAGGCTGTACAGGCCGATTCCGGCAAATTCATTGGGATTGTTAACATCATCGACATCGCCGTGAGTGACGCTGTAAAAAATTCGGAACTTGTTTTTCTCCAGGTCTTTCCTGACTTCTGACTTTGTAGGGCTGAAGTCTACCAGCGTATGATAATGCAGTTGATCACTGATTGTGGCTGCAGTTGCTTCAAAGGTACCCCCAATGGTCTGCATCCAGTTGAGGAAATTGAAACCCTTGATACAATAAGCGCCGAGTTTACCGGGATTCACCGATTCCTTGCCCTTGTATTTTGATCTGACCGTATAATACGAACGAAGTTTCTCTTGTGCCTGTCCCACTCTGATGGTTCGATAACTCTTGCCGCCGATTTCCATGCTGTTTCCGCTGAAATTTTCGTTGACTGCGATGAACGGCTCAGATACGAATCGACCGTTCTTTTTCACGCAGACCACTTCATCGATTTTGTCGATGTCACTTTCAAGACTCGCCAAAACGGATGGTGATGCGGCCTCCTGGTCAACAATTGCGATGCAAAATCTGCTGTCAGCAGGAATATATTGAGCCGGGTCTATTTTACCGCAGGTGTTCGACTCAAAAACCATGTTTGATGCAAAATACAGAGGAGCGGCACTGCCATCGATTCCCGGACCCTGCCAGATCGGGATAGATAGCACTGCACTATGTTCACCGTGTTTCAAGTCCAGGACCATTTTATCTGTACCTGCTCTTACAGAATCTGATTTTGAAATCACTCCCGGATCAGGGTGCCTGATGAAAATCTCGAAACCATTGTCAGCGGATTTGAACAATTTGCTGTTCACGGTGGTTTCACTCAGCACAGTTTTATCGATTCCCATAAGATCGGTATTGTTGAAAGCCAGTTGGATGGTGTCAATAACATTGGAAGAATATCCCGTGGTGAACTCTATAGAAATCTCAATTTGATCATTATACGGGGGAGTATTTCGATCAAGGCCGATGTCCGGATTGACAATCGGAATCGTCTTGATCCTTCGCCCATCCTCATTCACCAGACACACCGGCACCTGGTTGTCCCCCTCCACCCAAACGAACCTGTCCACTGCCTTGCCTGATCTTTTCCCTGTGAAAATCCCGGCATCGATTTTGCACTTGGCAGTGATGATGCGGTCCATGAAATCGCCGGACAGATGGGTGTATCTCGCCTCATTGCCCATGGGATCGAGATTGAAATCAACGCCTTGTGTGCCTGTGCACTCCCATTTCCAGTCGTCCTGTGACTGCTGCGGGATGAGCGCCGGGGTTTCGTCAGAGTCGGCATACACGATCCTGGCTGTGAAAACATCGGAAACGATGTGCTGCATCAATTTTCCGAATCCAGGATCCTGAATTCTGCAAACCAGAGTCCGGCAACTTTGTTCTTTTTTTTCGGAATCTGCTGGTTGATTGATTCGAGCAGGTGATAATTCAGTGTAAAAGCACTCAACACTTTTTCGTTCTTTCTGAAATCATAAGTTTCCATTTTCTTGATCAATTCAGAAATTACTTCACTCTCCCGTTCTTTAAATCTGCGCGTTCCTTCTGGATTGAAAAAATAAAGAACTAAAGCAGTCTCAATTTTTTTGTCACGATTTCCAAAAATGAATTTTGATGTTTGCTGTGAGGGGAACCTACTGTCAATATGCACATCAAATGTATCCTGAGGAATAACCGGAATTTGAGTCAAAAAGCGACCGGGGTAGTTAAAAATGCCACACTCACCCCAGAAAACATCGCACAGATCATCGCCTGATAGAGATGTTGTTGGGGACCAATAACTGAAATTATCGGCTGGTTCGGCATCGAATTTCCCATTAGGGCCATAAGAAAAAATCTTCAAACCGTATGGTTTGAGAACATCGTAAAATATGACGAAGTAATGCCCCCAGGGGTCTTGAAAGTAACCGTAAGGATCTCCCTTTATCAGATAGTCCTTTGTCAGGTAAGGTCCTTTCCATTTAGTGCGTTTTTTTTCATCAGCAGGAGGGTCTAAAAGTCGGCTGGAATGAGTTGGGAGCTCTGCCATATCGAGAAAACACTTATAATACGCATTTCTGAGTGCTGACATTTTCAGATGGCATTTTTCGGCATCAGTAAGACAGTGTTCTTTGTACGATGCATATTTCCAGATTAACCATACAAAGAAAAAGGGCTCTTCGCTGAAACGAGTGGGTAAATGTTAGAATCAGAAGTCATGAAGGAAAACGAACTTTTCAAATTGGCACTCGGATTGACACCCCCGTGGGAAGTTGTGGCGATTGATTTCAGTGCGGCAGA
>JAQTRI010000304.1 GCA_028711905.1 Candidatus Wallbacteria bacterium
CTGCCCTGACGGGTTCGCGAACGGAGTGCCGGCTGTGTCCCAGGAAGCTTTGATGCAGAGCTTGTCAAAATCCTGCGTTGCCGATTGCTCGATGATCAACCGCACGGGACTGTTGGCGATTTCTCCGGCAGATGCTGAAAAAAGCCAACCGGCCAGAACGATGGCGCTGAAAATGCGACCCACCGGACTAATCATGATTAATTCTGTAGGGCTTGTTTTTTGATCGGATGCGCTGCAGGCATTGCATGGCCTCCTCCTTCATACCTGTTCCCGGTGGAAGTGAAGTAATGTATTCCATCAATTGCGGTTCGAACTGCACAGGGGCGATTTCGGATAAAAGGTTCGAAAAAGCCCGAAAGTACCCGTTTCTCGGATACCTGTGCCATGGTTCTCTGGTGGATTTCAAAATCGAAAGTATCAGGCGGCACAGCTCCAGCTTCTGCGGGTGATCGTAAAGAGCAGAGGCCAGGTCTGTGATAAAGTACAGACTGCTCTCAGATATGGGAGAATAACTGCTGCGGGACAGGCAGCTGAAGATCACTTCGTAAAAAAGCGGGGTATCTTTAAGACACGCTGCTGCCGCCAGCCTTTGAGCCGGGTCATTGCTGTGAAGGGCTGTCCGGGAAACACTTAAAAGCTGCCGGTCAGGGGTGTGTGAAAAATAGAATTCAGCGCTTTTGCGGTTCATGAAAAACTGCCTGGCGCAATGAAATACTTGTTCTCCGGCAGGGCCGGGCAGTTCGAAAAAGCCGGCGCTGGTCGTCAGCGCTGCTGCGGTTATGACGGTGTTCAGCCTCAAATAACCGGTGAAAGTCTCAAATTCCTTTTTACTGCGGATGAACTGCGCAAAAAAAACGCACCCTGAAGCAGAGATGAACAGGCCGGCCGGCGAAAAAAAGGCTCTGTCCGAACCATCGCGGATCAGGGAAACAGCCAGCGCTGCTGTGGCGATAAGAACAGAGAAAAACAGTATCCCGCTGCCGCGAATCTCCTTTGAAAGCAGTTTGCATTTTCGTAATGCGAAAATCAGCAGAAGAGGAATCACAGGCATTGTCATGTACAGCATAATATTTAACCAGTGCAGCATATGAAAGGGAGACAACAACTTGTCCGGCGCGAATACCGGCTTCATACCCTGGATTGTCGGAATCTGTAGCGGAATTAATCCACGCAATGAAAGCAGCACATCGGACAGTGGCTTCATCAGGTCAATTCCGGAGAAGGTAAGGATCAGGAAAACAGCGGCCATATGGCCTGATAATACGGTAACTAATCTGATTTTTCCACGGTTTCTGCTCCAGGGACTCCATAGAGTGAGCCAGACAGCTGCCGGCAGCAATACAAGCATCACCGGGTGGCTCCAAAAGGCCAGATAACAGAAAAACGCAGCCCTGAAGAGCCTTTTTCCCATACGCAGGTAATGCAGGATGTCCCGCAGAAACAGAAGCGACATCAGGCTTGCAAGTGCGCTGTCTGGTGAAATCCCGGTGAAAACAGCAGCAGCAGGAAGGGAACAGAAAGGGAGAAATGCCCACCAGGCGGATTTCCCGAGATCGAGGAATATCTTCAGGCAGGTGTAACAGGCTCCACAGGCGCAGAACCAGACAAAAATCCCGTACGCACCAGGACCTGAAACGAAGTTGAAACGCAGAATCATGAAGAGCAATCCTGCAAGCTTGGTTCCCAGATGACCTGGAGACAGGCAGATGTCTTTGATGGTTGGAAGAAAAGCATGGGAAAGGGTGAACTTGAGAGAGCTTGAAGGAACATAAACAGATCTGAAAAACCACAAGACAGTGGCAGCCAGGACCAATACAGCTGTACCGGTAAGACGGGGTCTGGCCTGCCAGGGAATCATTCCTGATAGTGCCGCTATGGCTGTTGCAGCAGCAAAGAAATGACCGAAAGGGACCAGTGAAGCCAGAGGCCAGAAATAGGATGCCGGGGAGAGACCTGGGGGGGTCATGGGCGTCATCTGATGGAAAACTTTGACTGCCAGATGCATGGCTACCAGCAGCAGGCCGGAAAAAAACAAAATGGTCCGGCCGATATGCTCAGTGGCGCAGGAGCGGGCGAAAAACCCTTCCCATTTACCGGTCATGGCGCATGCTGCGAAACAGTTTGACTACTTCCGGCAGAAGCACCAGGACCAGAAGAAGCAACCCTGAAAACTTGGCAGCTGCATCTCCCAGTGCGCTTGTGTGCGTATGCATGTCCGGCAGCATTGATCCTGTGCCGGTCCATATCATGTTGAAGACCGCCCCTGAAAAAAAAGAGATTATCGCTATTGTTGCCAGAAAGATCGTAAATGCCCTGCGCCCGAGCTTTTGATAGATGAATGTCAATGTGATGCTGTTAGTGGCTGGTCCTGCGATCAGAAAAACCATGGCCGCACCCGGGCTGAATCCATTGAGCATCAGTGCATATGCGATGGGTATTGAAGCAGTGGCACATACATAGAGCGGAAGCGCAAAGAAAAGAATCAAAAGAAAATCAAGATATGGATAGCGGGAAAAAAGGGTTCCGGCGTTAAAGGGGAAGGCTATGGTGATCAAAGCTCCGACCAGCACACCTATGATCAGCCAGCGGCCCATATCTGCGGGAAGGTCAAGAAAAGCGTATCGAAGAACTGAAGACAGCTTTTTGCTGTTCTTCATTTCATGAGTGCAGCAATTTCCTTCTTGAGGCGGAGATGTTTCTTCATGGCTTGAGCATGAATGGCATGTTTCTTCCTGATCGACACCGGGCAGGGGTTCGTTTTCCGGAAACAGATTGCTGACTGCGCCGACCGCGATGCCTGAAAGAAGGGCGATGACAGGGCGAAATATGGCGAAAACAGGCCCCAGCATTGAATATGTGGCTAGAATCGAGTCAATTCCGCTGGTAGGAGTCGATACGAGAAAAGATAATGTGGCACTAATGCCTGCGCCGCTTTTTCTCAAGGCTGCGGCCAGCGGTATGACGCCGCATGAACAGACAGGCAGGGGCACTCCGAAAGCTGCGGCTTTGACCACATTGGTAAAACTGTTTTGCCCCAGATGCCTGATTATGGTCTGATCATCGAGAAAAAGGTGGACGATCCCTGCGATAGCCATTCCCACAAGTACATATGGGGCCAGACTGTTCCAGAGGTTGACGGCTTCAAAGAAGAAATTCGTGATCATGGCGGGCTTTATCGTCCTTTGGTTCCGGTTCCGAGGATGAGAACTCAGGTGTCGCACTGCCCTGCTGGAACAGAGAGGTGCCGGGCAGCATGGTTTTCAGGGCCGGATAAAATGCGTAATCCCGGTTCACACTATAAAAAACCTGGTTACCCTTTTTCGAAGAATTCAGAAGCCCTGCTTTTTTCAACTGGATCAGGGCTCTGGACACTGATGGTTGCGGAATACCCATGACACGCTGCACGGATAAAACACTGAGCGTTCCTTTTTCGTTGAGCAGGGTAAAAATCTGCAACCGGACGCTGTCCGCAAGGGATTTAAAAAATATCAGCAGTTCCATCATTTAATTATATGGTGAGAAAAGATAAAATGCCAGAAAAACTGTCAGGGTAGATGCTGAACTCTTATGCTCATCATCTTGTTTACCGATAATGTTATGGGATATGATATTGATTTTCCGGGGGGAAGTCCGACAAAGTGAATGAGCAGTATCTCACGCTTTATCTGTGCGCCTTAGCGCTGACAGCTTTCTGTTACTGGTTCTTTTTGGGCATTGCCTGTCAGGAACTGGTATTGATCATTCCTCTCGTTTCCTTAATCAGTGGATTGCTTTCAGGCAGTCAATGGATGATCCTTCTTGGGCTGGTTGTTCTTTTCCTTCTGCACACGAGATTTTTCAGCAAGCATGGAAAAAGCGAGAGACTTCGATTGATTTCAGAGATTCTCATTTATTATCTGACTTACCGCAGCGGATTCTCCATTCCCTTTGTGCACTTGATCGGGGACTTCATTTATCTTGATCTGCTTTCCCCGGTGTTTACAGTGATCTGGCTTTTGCTGCTCACCCGGACATTCTGTTTTATCGGCAGACTCAACGGCGTAGTACCCGGAATCATGCTCATGTTCTCAGCAATCCTTTTTATGGTTTCCCGGTCCCAGCAGAGCCCGCTGCTTTTCGCTGAGCATCTCGCAGTTATGGTGGCGGCCTTTGCCACTTTCTATTCAATCATGTTCGTTGTCAGAAAGGTCGGGTTGACTCAAGAACAAACCGCTTTGCTGGGGTACTTAGCCGGAATCATGTCAATCACCGGTGTTACAAAAAGAGTAGCTTTTGTGGCGCTGATTTTCCCGTCATTTTTCATTATCCTGCCGTTTTATTTCATCGCTTCGTTCATATTTTATTTCTATCTGAGGGAAAATCTCACTGAAGTGCGTAAATCGGCCGGATATCAGATTATCTGGCGTTTCACCAACCGCCGTGCTCTCATCAGCACATACTTCATTTTTTTTTATCTGGCGGTCTGGTTCTTCACTTTGCTCGCGAAAATCAGTATTCCAATGAAAATCGCCACTATCAGTCTCGCTACTACGGCCATGACATTACTGGTTTTCATCCTTACAGTGAAAATGGAAAATTACCAGATGAGGGAAAAAAAACTGCGCAATCTCATACTTGGAATACCGATCGACAACCTTGACCGGGGTGAATTGCTGGAGGCTATTGATCGACGCAGAGAACAGGGGGAAAAAGTCTTTGTTACCACTCCCAATGCTGTGGCGTTTGTGATAGCGCATGGGAACGGAGAATTCCGTAAGGCGCTTTCCAACGCTTCTTTTAACATTCCAGATGGTGCCGGTGTGATCTGGGCCGCGGATGTTCTGGAAAACTCCTTGCAGGAGAGAATTACCGGTGTTGACTTCATGATGCTTTTACTGAAAAAAGCGGCAGATGAGGGACG
>JAQTRI010000305.1 GCA_028711905.1 Candidatus Wallbacteria bacterium
CAAGCCAGACGCGGCAAAAGGTTTAGAATGCCTGCCTATGGTACTGATGGACTGTCAGGTCATGCGTGGCGGTCATGGAACGGACGCGATGGAAGTTATCGGGCATTTTCTGGATGAGGTGCGCTTTGTGCGCGGTGTGGCGTGTGTAAACAGTCATCCGCATACTATGGGGCGGGATTTCGGGTGGAAAGAGCTGCAGAGGCAGGAAAAATCGGATAAAATGAATCTATGAATGTTTATCGAGAGATATTGTCAAAAAACCTGAACCGGTTGCATTCTTTCTTTGAGATGGACTGCACTTCTCCCAGTTATGGCATGTCGGACAGGCTTTTCTGGGGATGGAAACTCAGAGACTATCCGAACGGTGCGGCGCACGGCGGTATTCACGCTCTGTCTGTCGCGTTACGCCTGAGACTTGCGGTGAATCCCCAGAGAATTGCTGAGCAGATCTATGCGGCATTCGAAGCTTTACCGAAAGTGACAGGGCGCGATGGCTCTCTGGTCGAGTCGTTCCCCGGAGAAAGTTCTTTTTGCGTCACTGCCGCCGCTGCCAGTGACGCTCTTTCCTGCATGGAACATCTGCGGTATTTAAAGATGGAGGGAGGGGACGGCAGATATTTTTCGCTGGTGGCCCCTTTGATCGAGTTCCTGAACAAATCAAAAGAAACTCATGGACTGATATCCAACCATCTGGCGGCAGCCGTTTCCGCTCTCGTTCTCTGGAACAGGCTGACCGGAGAAAAAAGTACGCGATATCAGTATTTCCTGGAACGAATCATCAGGAATCAGTCTCGTGAAGGATGGTACCTGGAATACGACGGACCTGATCCTGGATATCAGACGCTGTGCACGGATTTTCTCTCTGATGTGCACAGAGTCGCACCTTGTCCGGAACTCGCCGCCAGCTTGAAGAGCTCAGCGAAGTATCTTGCGTATTTTATTCATCCGGACGGCACAACTGGCGGTCTGTACGGTTCTCGCAACACTGAGGTTTATTATCCCGGAGGAGTGCTCGCACTTTCACCGCTTTCATGCGATTTTGCACTGTTCGCCAGGGAGATGGAACGCGGTATTGCTGAAGGTCGTCATGTGCTGCCTCAGGATATCGACACAGAAAATTTTATTCCGCTGCTGAATTCATATGCCCGGGCCGCCCTGAAGCGCGAAGAAATCTCGAATTTTTTGGATCAGGCCGGTAGGCCCTGGTATGAAAGAAACGGAGAGATTGATTTTCCTGACAGCGGAATTTTTGTTAAATCCAGCAGAAGGTATTTTGCTGTTGTAAATTATCGGAAGAACGGCACTATCAAGGTCTTCAACCGCGAACGCGAAAAGATCGACATTGAGGACGGGGGAATTTTTGGCAAATTTTCCGATGGGCGGCGATTTTCCACGCAGTACCGCTCTGAATCTTCCGGGGATTTTTCCTCACGCACGATCAACTGCGGTTTGTGCCTGGCCAATGACGCGATACCGGGACCGTTTTCATTTCTGATGATCAGGCTGATGGCGTTGACGGTTTTCCGTTTCGGACCTTTGCTACGAATTTTTAAGAAAATCATAGTCAGATTACTGATAACCGGAAAACATCGCCTGGGCGGGAAGGTAACTCGAAGATTCGAATTTTTTGACGACAGGATTGAAATCTGTGAAACGATCATTCCCCCCCGTGGATGTAAAGTCATCGGGCATTTCGGCAAATGTCGCGCCACACACATGGCTTCAAGCGGGTATTTTACCGGGCAGATGTTGGAGAAGCCCGAAAAATCCGAACTGGTGACATTCCGATGAGACTGATTTCCAGGATCGACCCGGCATACGATCTGCGGGAATTGCAGGCGGTTTTTTTAAAATCCGGAAGTGGAACCGTCGAGGAATTTGAGAGCAGGTTTGCATCAAAATTCGGTTGCAGACATGGCGTGATGTTCCCGTACGGGCGAAGCGGGCTCTTTTGTCTTTTTAAGGCATGGGGGCTGACAGGTTCTGAAATCATCTGTCCGGCATATACCTGTGTCGTAGTACCTCACGCAGTAGTTCTTTCCGGCAATGTGCCGGTATTTGTGGATTGCGCCCGGAACAGCTATAACATGGATTACATCGCGCTGGAAAACGCTCTCGGTCCAAAAACAGGAGCGGTGATAGTAACTCATCTCTTTGGTCATCCAATGGATACGTCTCGTATCGAAAGTATTGTCCACGATGCCGAATGCAGATTCGGGCACAGCATCCATATCGTTCAGGATGCGGCTCACTCATTCGGATGTACATCGGGCGGGCGAATAGTGACTGCCGAGAGGGACTGCGCAATTTTCGGACTCAACGTCAGCAAGATGATCAATTCGATTTTCGGCGGCATGGTCATCACCTCGGATGATTACTGCGCCGAAGAACTGAGACGGATTCGCGGTGAAATGTTCCGCGAACCCGGTTTGGTAAAAGTTCTTTCCAGGTTCATGTATTTTCTCGGTGCTTTTTTCGCTTTTCGACCAGACATTTTCCCGATAGTGGATTTGCTGCAATGCACCGGCGCTCTGGACCGGTTGACTGTGTACTATCGGGAAGGGATTATAGATTTCCCTGCGGACTGGGACACCCTGGCATGCGGTCTGGAGGCCCGTATCGGGCTGGTGCAGCTTGAAAAATATGACCGGATTATCGCGAAAAGAAGAACCGTTGCTTTGAAATACTCGAAAAAACTTGAAAAATCCGGTCTTCTGTTTGTGCCTCCGTTTGATCCGGAAGCGACTTACAGCCATTTTACCGTGCTCGCTTCTGACAGAGAGCTTGCCGAGCGTTTGTTCATGGCTCAAGGGGTTAGAGTTGGAAGGGTCATAGACTATTCAATTCCTGAGTTAAAGGCTTATCTGCGGTATTCGGCAGGCAAAGACTATCCAGTGGCCGCGCGCTATGCGCGACACGCCATCAACATTCCTCTGCGGAGTCCCCGAAAGATAATACAGGCTCTGACGGAATTGATTCATCGCTTGTAAAGGTTTTTTTCGAAGAAAATTGACACGCCCTTTGAATGTTCATATAGTTTACTGATGCTGTATAAATATCTGCCGTACTGCATTTTTCGACGATTTTTTGGTGACCGGAAAAAATATGGTTTAACGGTTGACCCTCGCGACAAAGACTTCATCGAATACCGCAGCAGAATGTGGTCGTTTTACCGGTCACAGCAAAAAGGATTTCTGGGGAATCTGGTCAGCCGGATGGGGTTCAGAGTCAATAACTTGGACCTCAGCGGCAAAACCATTCTGGAGATCGGCCCAGGAATAGTGGAACACTGGGATTACAACCAGACCAGACCGGCAGAATACTATATAGTCGATGTCAGCCGCGAAGCGCTGAGTATAGCAAGAGAAAGTTTAAAAAAGTACGGCATTTATAATGCCCGAGAGTTGCTTTCCGATGGAAAATCAATCCCGCTTGAGGATCATTCTGTTGACATGGTGCTGACCTTCAATCAGCTGGAACATGTCGCCGACTTACCCCGGTATGTTCACGAAATCCGCAGGGTGCTGAAAAAAGGCGGCTTGCTGATCGGATCTGTTCCAACCGAAGGATCTCTGGCGTGGGGAATTGGGCGTTATCTGACCAGCCGCAGGTATGTGTACCGCGATATGAAGCTGGATTACGACAAAATTATCTGCTGGGAACATCCCAATTTTGTGGACTGGATCAGGAAATGCCTGAAACTCCGCTTCGCAGTTGTTGCAGCTGCTAAAAGACCTCTACCTTTTCTGCCGATGGATCTTAATCTTATGTGGGTATTTGTATGCCGCAACGACGGGCCAGACACATGAGCAGGGAATCATTCTTCAAGGACATAGCATACCGTGAGACCGCCGGCGTAACGGATGAGAGGAGTATGTGCAATGATCCTCCCTGCGGTGCTGAGTATCCGGCACATCCGGTCGCTGACTCCGGCTGGATGAAATCCCCAGTAAAATGCGGAATGTTTCAGGAAACCATGCATGCTGAATACGGCTGTGAGCTGTTCTTCGGTGTAATACCTGTCTGATCGGCAGTGCCCTCCGCGGCCGCACAGTGCTCTGAAAGTGCTATACCAGGGGCAGCGGGCGTTAGGGGTGACAACCACAAATCTCCCCCCGGGTTTTAAAAGTTTCCGGCAATTTTCCAGAAATGTGTCTGTGTCGATAATATGCTCGAAAAGGCCGAAGCAGTATAAAAGGTCTGCGCGTTCCGTTATAGCCGGAACCGGTTGCTCCAGGTCCAGACATACGGTGCTGATGTTTTTGAGATCTTTGTTTCTGGCCGAAAGAATGTCGAGCATGGCCTGGCTGCCGTCGATGCAGGTGATCTTCCTGACTTTCCCGGAGATCCGTCGGAGGTATGCGCCGGTTCCCGCCCCAAGTTCAAAGGCTGTCTCTTCCGGGTTGAGACATGCGGCTTTGAGCATTGAATCAAGTCTCTGCCTGTGAAAGATGCTGGTGCTTATCCCTTCCGGGAACCTTGTATCCCATGTGGATGCGTATGCGGAATAATACTCCAGAACATCTCCTGATGTTCCGGCTGGCCAGGCAAAGGCTGAATGCTCCCCCGGGCGCAGATCTTTTTTCCTACCGGAAAAATAAACCATCAATCCAAACCTGCGGTCGAGGAAATGCTTGACTGCAGTGGGGATCCGGAAACCGAGAAAGCGGGACGGAAAGTAGGACAACCTGAAAGACTTAATCTCGAATGCTCCGAAAAGGACCTTGATCTCCCGGAAGGTAAAGCATTTTCCAACAGGATTGTCCAGACCATCGTAAAGGCGGACGAATTCCTCCGCGTTGCCGGCCTGGAAAATGTTTTCCCGCCCCCTTCCTCTGCCATTGAAGATCCTGCCCACCACCCTCAGCAGGGGCCTTAAAACCCCAAAATT
>JAQTRI010000306.1 GCA_028711905.1 Candidatus Wallbacteria bacterium
ATGGCATGGAGGAACTCACGCTATGTACCGGAGAGCGTCTCCAGGGCAGGGAAGTACCTGCCAGAGTGTTTCAGCACTCACTGGCCTTCAACCTGATCCCGCACATCGACCAGTTCCAGGAAAACGGTTACACTCGGGAAGAAATGAAAGTGGCCTGGGAAATGCGCAAAATCCTCGGGGACGAAACCATGGCTATAAGCTGTACTGCTGTGCGTGTCCCAATTTTACGCGCTCATTCCGAATCCATTGTGGTTGAAACAGTCGAACCTGCCGACCCTGACGAAGTGCGCAGTCTTTTTAATGCCCACGCCGGCATCGAAGTGCGGGACAATCCGGAACAGAATCTCTATCCCATGCCGCTGACAGCAACAGGCAAGTACGCCGTGGAAGTCGGCAGAATCAGGCGCAGTTCGGTTTTCGGCCAGTTCGGCATTGATTTTTTTGTCTGCGGAGATCAACTGCTCAAAGGCGCTGCTCTTAATGCCGTGCAGATCGCCGAACATCTTGATTCCAGCAACTGCCTCAAGAAGGAGAGCACCTCATGATGATGCCCCCTCTGATCGAGAAAAACGGCTCCATCCTGATGGGTGGCCTGAGCTTAGCCGAACTATCCGGCGAATTCGGCACTCCGCTGTTCGCTTACGATCTGAACACAGCAGGCGAAATGTTTCACTCACTCTCCAGGTTCATTACCTGGAAGCCGCTTGAAATCTACTATGCCATGAAATCAAACTGGAATCCTGACCTGCTGCGTTATTTCCGCTCACTCGGATCAGGTATTGACGCTGTCAGCCCCGGCGATATCCTGATGGCTAAGTCCGCCGGGTTCAACCCGGATCAGATTCTCTACACCACCAACAATATCACCGATGAAGAGATGGACATGGCCATGAACGAGGGAGTGCGCTTTAATGTCGGCTCCATTTCGCGATTGCGTAAGTATGCCTCCCGCTATCCCGGAACCAGCATATGTGTCAGGTTCAATCCTGATGTTGTGGCCGGTGAACATGATTATCTCTGCACAGGCGGAAGCCTTTCCAAGTTCGGAGTGCTGCTCGAAGACGCCAGAGAAGTGCTTGCAATTACCAGAGACGCCGGCATCAGGATCACAGGTCTTCACGAACACACCGGCTCCGGAATAGCTGCCGCGGAAAGCGTTTATCAGAGCATGAAAAACCTCCTGTCCATCGCCGGACAGTTCCCTGATCTGGAATTCATCGATTTCGGCGGGGGTTTCAAGGTGCCTTATGATCCGGATGAAATTAAGATCGATTACACGGAATTCGGCCGCAATATCACAGCCATTTTCGAAGAATTCTGCCGCTCATACGGCCGCAGGCTGACTCTGTGCTTCGAACCCGGCAAGTATCTGACAGCCGCCTGCGGAGTGCTGATCGTTGAGGTCAACACCATTCGCGACAATAAATCCCGCAGAATCGTGGGTGTCAATTCCGGGCTCCCGCATCTGATCCGACCTTCGTTCTACGGCGCTTATCATCACATCGTCAATCTCACCAATCCCAGTGCGACACCTTTCAAATACGACATTGTCGGAAACATCTGCGAAAGCGGTGATGTGTTCGCACGCGACCGCATGCTGCCTGAAGTGCGTGAGGGCGACCTGCTGGCGATTCAGAATGCGGGTTCTTACTGCTACTCCATGGGTTCGATCTATAATTTAAGACCCCTGCCGGCTGAAGTTGTGATACAGGGAAATACTGCCAAGCTTTCCACCAAGCGCTTGTCCTTTGCCGAACTGGTGCTCCGCCTCTCTGAATCCTGAGGTGTTTTTGACATCACTCCCGATACTTCTGCAGCGCTTCAGGCACATACCATCTGGTAACCCTGTGCAGCCGTGACAATCCATCCTGATGAACATTCCGGAATCTCTTATCAACTGCCACTGGTGCGTCTTTCATATACAAAAATAATTGTGCCTGATCGCTGGTAACGATTTTCTGCATTTCACGATAAATACTGTCGCGGCGTTTCTGATCAAAGGACTGATCCATTTCATCGATCAATTGGTCCAGCTCCGGGTTGGTGTATCCCATAACATTGAATCCACGGTAGCCATTTGTCTCCGATGGAATCATGGAAGAATGCCACAGACTGCGCAGGTTGTAATCAAAAGCATATGTGTAATTCAGGATAAAAGAGTCGAATTTCCTTTGCATCACCCTTTGCATGATTTCCTCATAGGGAAGCCTGATGATCTCCATTCTGCACCCGATCTGTTCCAGAGAAGAAGCCAGGAATTGCGCTGTCAACAAATACTTTTCCGCAGATGCGATCACCAGCACAGTGAAGCGTAACTCATTCTCTTCCAGTTCAAGAATCCCATCACCATCACTGTCGCTGAATCCTTCGCCGGCTAATATTTCCCGCGCTTTTTTTACATTAAACTCAGGCTTTGGCAGTGAATTGTCATATGAAACGAAATACTCAGGATATGGACCATTCATTGGCTCGTGAAATCCCATCAAAGCTTCCCGGCACATCCGCTCCCGGTCTACAGCATAGGAAATGGCTTTTCTAACTTCAAGCCTGGACAGCAGAGAATGGGTTAAATTCCATCCGACAAAGGTATAAACAAAACTGTTACGGTCGTTATAAAGATTATAATAACTCCTGAAGACATCTGTGTCGGCCTGTTTGAGGAACTGATCCAGAGTCAGTTCGGCCAGATCGGTTTCATGGGTCTTCAGAAGATTAAAAATACTGGACTGCGAAGGGATGATACGAATCAGGATTCGATCAAGATAAGGCCGTCCGTCATGATAGGACTTATTGGCGATCAGCTCGATTTTTTCATCCTTGATGAACTCCTGCACAATAAAAGGTCCTGTTCCTACAGGTTGAAACATTTCTTCAGAAGCAAAAAAATCATCTGGATTCAAAGCGTTCTGTGCTACCAGTGGGAGAAGAAAAAGCTGAAACACACTGTAAGAAGGAGAATTTAAACGCACTGTCAAAGTATACCGGTCAGTCACCTCAAAAGTGTCGATACAGGTGAAAAATCTTGCAGCCGGACTTTTCCCGGACTCGATCAGCCTCAAGTTAAAGGCTACATCTGAAGCAGTAAAAGGTTTCCCGTCATGCCATGTCACTCCCTGCTTCAGCCGGAAGACAATAACTCTCCGATCCGCAGAAACCTCCCAGGTTTCAGCAAGACACGCTGAGAGCTGACTGGAATAGTCCAGTTTCAGCAGGCTGTCATAGAAAAGCGTACAAAAACCAAGCGAGACGCTATCAGATGCGATCAGGGGGTTGAGGGTTTGAAAACCGGTATTCACAGACCATATCAGCGTATCGCCGCAGGCCGGAGATTCAATGGAAGGAACCGCAAGATCTTTTCCGCTGCCTGGATCAGAGGAAGAACTCCCGCAACCATTAAATCCGGATAACATGATAAATAATATAATTATGATTGTTGACTGGAAAAGATTTGTCATACCAGAAATTATATCAGAAAAATAAAAAGGCCGGTGGGAACCGGCCTGTTTTGAAAACTGACTAAACTTTATCCACCGCCAAGACCCTCGGGCGGTATGTACATCTGCCGGGTAGTACCTGATCCATTCGGTTTAACAGAATCAACGGCACCGGCATATCCAAAGCTGACTATCAGAAGACATGCGACCAGAAGAACGATTCTTTTCATACTTGTTACTCCTTTTCTTGTTGGTCTTGTATTAATTATACCCGTGAAGCTCCCCCTGCGCTACGGATATTTTTCCACAAATTAATTATTACCTGAGTCAGCAATTTTCGCGAGTATCAAAGTGCATCAATTCAGTTTAGAAAAATTATTCGATGTTCCACCGCTGCACTTTGCGTTGATTTCAACTTGATAGTGATGCATCCTGTATTGTAGAGCATGCTGAATCCCGAGATACTTGATTTTTTTACAGGCCTCTTTTTCACACTGCTTCTTCCGGCTTTTCTCGTTGACAGGGCAGAGCTGTTTCCTGCAGTTCCCGGACTAATTATCATCAGCCTGGCGATTTTCTCGATCAGCATTATTTTCTTGAATTTCAGCAGATCTGCATTCAGCAGGGTTTCATCCGGATGGTCTGTTCTTCTCATATCCTGCGCGCTGCTGTATAACTTTGGCAGACCGGATCTTTTCGGAGCGCTAATTCTTGCAGTTATCTGGCCAGTTATGACCGTTGCTGTTAACCGTTTTTTCCTGAATCGCAGAAGAGCCGCTTTGCTGCTTCCACTGCTTTTCTTTCCGGCACTGGAAGCAGGTTTGCGCACAGGCGGGTTCGGTGATGGGTTCCAGCTTTACCGCAAATCAGGATACGCGCCTTTTCTCGAATACTCACTGAACTCCGGCACTGATCAAATCAATTTTCTTCACGACAGCTCCGGTTTTCGCATCGATTCTACCGGCACAGGTCATGCGCAACCTGAAACAGTGGCTTTCCTCGGTGATTCCACTGTTTATGGCTGGGGAGTTTCTTATCAGGACAGTTTCATCGGTCGATTAAGCCTGTCAACTGCCGGATACCAGTTCATCAACGCTGCTCTGCCGGGAGCCGGTTCAAAGGAGATCATCAAGATTCTTCCAAGGGTCGCTGCATCAGCTGATCCTGATGTTTATGTGATTTCTTGCGGGGTCAATGATGCCCAGTTGAAACAGCTGGACTATTTCCCGGACTGGAAACTGTCTGAGAAGTTCTGCTGCGCCTATCTTCTGGAAATGCTCCTTCGTCAGGTATCACGCCGCATATCAGGTCCTGTACCGAAAACATCCAAAGAAGATCATCTGAATAATCTTTCCCTGATCAGCGAATTTGTCGCGGCCAAAAAACGGGAACTGTTATTTTTCAGCTTAGACTGCGCTTATTTCGAGTGGGAATATTACAACCTGCTG
>JAQTRI010000307.1 GCA_028711905.1 Candidatus Wallbacteria bacterium
CCGATCTCGATCAATCAGCCACTTCAACGCCAGGAACACTTCCGGCACACGCTGGCCTTCATCCAGCACGGCCTTATCAGGCAGGTCGGCCACAAAACCCACTGGATCCGACTGAGCAGCCGCCAGGTTCACCTGATCGTCAAAGGTGATGTATCTGTAACCGTTCCGATCACCAGTCATGCGCGCCAGGGTAGTTTTGCCGCACTGCCTCGGTCCGTGAATCAGCACGACTGGAGTGTCGGTCAGGGCTTCCTGCAGCCGAGCAGTCGCATAACGCTGGTAAAGAACTGGTTTGATTATTTCGGCCATACGATACTCCTTTGATCGTCCGTTTGATAGATTATATATCGGCTACATGATATTAATAACACATTTTAACCTTTATTTGAAGGCTTTTCTGAAGCTCGGTATAGTTGTTGTAAAGTTCATTGTAGTTCCGCGCCTTTCCCCTTCCCCGGAAGCATGCGCGATGAAATCATCTTTCACAGCAGCCTCCGGACCATACATATGCAATACCCATGCCAAAATCTACAGAGGCCCGGTTGAGCGGAAATCGAAATTCATTTCGTAATTTCAGGTCATGATTGATCAAAAACTGCTGATCAGGGTTTGATAACCCATACTCGTTCACGATACTCCCCGCCTTGTTTTGTGTTCGTGTCGTGATCTATTGGGAGTTCTGAAGAACTTTGTTCAGGAATCAGCCGAATCCATCTGTTCCCCGGCGTAGCCCTCAATCTCCATCATTTCCACATTCGACCGTTTCCTGCGCTTTACAGCGCCAGGGAAAGATCCCAGAATCAACTGAAAGATGAAGTACGGAATCACCAGCACATAAGCGATGTAATTCAAAAGCGACACCAGATAGTAATTCCACGAAGAAAACCCGCCGGAGATATTCTGCGCCCAGTGCATGGTGAATGCCGGTTCAGGGGACAGAGAATTCAGGTTCCAGACAATAATCGCAATGGCCAGCCATCCGGTATAGATGTTGGACATGGGTGAAGCGGCAGTGGTCCATTTCATGCCCACAGAGCGGTCTTTAGTGAACGGGTAGAACAGGTTCGAGCCTAAAAACCCGGTCTGGTCTTCAAGAATATGCGTCCAGAAGGCCAGCATGGCGATAAAAAAAGCCGCAATTGAACCGGGCGTAAAAAATCCGCTGAAATTGCCGGAAAACAAAGCGCTCCAGTCAGCAAGAAGCGCGAAACCGATCGGCCCCATGAGTGCCCCCACAGTAAGGCTGTGCGACCAGCGCCTGTGCCAGGGAATAAAGTCCATTCTTACCTTTCCGTCTCTCGGAACAAACTCGAAATCCGGACCGGAAAAAATACCCACCTCTGTTTCGGAGTAATAGGTATTGATGACATCGGCTTTGAATTTCGCGGTGTAAAAGGCTTTTTCCGGAGCGGTTTCAGGCAGGCAGGGTGTAATTTTATAGATGTTCTGAAAGGTTGCGGCCACCCCGTGCTTTTCGATCGATTCCCTGACCAGTTCCACATCAGGCATGTGTTCGAGTTTTTCCATCACCTGGCCCATGGTTTTCAAAGGACCGATCAGGCAGGTCACTTCCTTTTTCTTTTCATCCACGAATACAAGATAGGTCCTGTAATAGGAAGAGGAAAGACGGATAATGTCCATCCTGAGAGTGACTGATTTTCCTGTTTCAGCGGCTTCGTCAATGGCCGCGGCCACGGCCTCGGCCGGGATTCTGGGGTTAAGATCGTTCTCATTGATGCGAACCACATGCTGATAATTCCAGATGTAACGGGCCAGTCTGAAGTCCAGCGTATCGGGCATGACTCCGAAGGCGCCGCCAAGGGGCAGCAGAAATCCCTTGGCTGTAAAAACCGACCCGACCGCCTCAGGGAAACAGGAAGCAACCGCGACTCCGCTGATAAAATGAGTAATACCCTTCAAAACGCCTCCTGCATCAATACAATCCCAGAAAGTGAGCGATCCTGGGACCGATTCCAGCCATGTTCAAACAGATCGGCACCATCAGCACGGCTAAGAGATTGATTCTCCGCGTATGCCACATGTTTGGCACAATTCCGAGCATGGTGGATACAGTCAGTATCAGCAAGCCCTGCCAGCCTGTGATCCATGAGGTAAGCCCGACTAAGATCAGAAGCCCTGTCCAGGAGAAAATCCTGTAATCAAATCTGCTCACCAGCCAGATGCAGAGCCTGGAAAAGGGGGAAAGCAGCAGAAAAGAAATACCGCCGATCATGGCGATGATTCCGCACACCAGAAGAAACTGCTCTGTTGTCTCAGGCACGAAAAAAAGACTGATGTTAATGGCTGCCCCACCCCGGCGCATGTAAACACCCGGCAGAAAGAACAGAAGCAGGGCCCCCACATAGTACAGCAGCCGGCCGGCCCCGCCGCCGATCAGGAACTGCTTTTCTCCGCTGGAACAGGTAAGATGCCCGCTCAAAAGCAGAGCCGGTCCCGGGGTCATGCCGGGATTAAGACCGGCAAAGGCTCCGGCGATAAACCCTGTGATACTGCCTCTGGCAATGTCAGTCTTGCGCACCTGCACACTCTGACAGGCGTGTTGCGGGGGAATGCGTGTTTTTGTAACAAAAGTCATGATAAAAGACGGCACTGAAAACAGCCCGACAAAGACCGGCATCAGAGACTGAAACGCGCTGCCTACCGGAACGAGAGTCCGGTAAAATATGAACATTCCCAGAATACCGGCGGTAAAAAAAGTGAAGTATCCCATTAAAAGCTGAACCCACCCGTCCTGCAGGCGCTGTCTCGGATTTGCGCCCACTCCATGATCCTTGGGCCATTCAGTCATCAGAATGAAGACTATCACCACACCCAGAATCCAGTAATGATGCGGCTTGATCAGTTTGAGAACAATTGAAAGCGGACCGGATAAAACCGGAAGCGCCAGAGTAATGAAAAAAAGTCCGGCCAGACCGCCGATTCCGCCGAGCATGACCGCTTCATGTCCGCGGCCTTCGAGCAGAAACCTTTCATGCGGAAGCATGATCGAGCGAAAAGACTCGTCATTCGGCTGAAAAAATTGTGAAGATACCGTAAAGAGCATAGAGAAACCCACAACCATGCCCAGCATGAAGGCAGTCAGAATCATGGGATCAACACCTGAGAAAACATCTACCGCGGTAAATGTGAAGAGCATGGTAATGGCAATGACATTGTAAATGTGCAGACCAGGGATCAGAGAAACTGCCGCAGCAATGACCATGCCTCCCAGAGAAGCCAGCATGGACATGAAAATCAGATCTGCTGTCATTGAATCATTCCTCCCCTAAGCGGATCAGGGCTTCACTGTCTTCCTTGGCAGTTTTGATTTCCCAGCAATTTCCGTCCGCATAGTAAACAAAGGTACCTCTGACTGAAACAAGCTCGTCTTCCTTATGCTGATCCGGTTGCACCCCGAACACAAGGAGTTTTTGCGAAGGGTCAGCGTCAGGGTCTGAGATGTCGATATTGTAGCGGGCATAACATTTGACGATTCTGGCTTTCTTCACTGTCACTGTCTTATTACGCCAGGAATCGGGATCAGCCAGCAGCCCGGATACTGTTACAGGATGAAAAGTTGTTACAGCGCTCAACCCTGCATGTCCAGAAATCTTCAGAAAATTATACGAAGACAGGCTGAGCAGCCGATAGCCAGGACCTGCGTAAAGGGAAGCCGAACATTCTACCTGATCCCCGATTTTAGGAAGGTTTCCGTTTTTGATCAGATCTGTTCCGACTCCGCCTTCGGCTCTGAGCCTGATCTCATTCATGCCGCCTTTTCCCGGATCAGGGCTTCCGTCAGGTTTCAGCCCGCGCAGCGTCATGTTGACTGAAGTGTCTTTCTGATATTTGTCTTTATTGGTGTACACTCCAGCCACATAAGCCTTGACCCTCACCCGCTGGAAATTCTTTGATTCGTCCAGATCTGTAAGCGGGGTAAACACAGGCTTGTAAGAAAAAGCCAGAAAAAAATAAATGAAACCGACAGCAATCAGCGCAAAGCCGAAAGCGCGGAACTTTCTAACCGGGATGCGATAAGCTCTCAGTGCACCGCAGTATATGCAAGACTGCCGGTCCGGACCCAGAAAACGACCACAGCTTTCACAGGATTCATTGCTGAACTTCGCGCATGTCTGCGGAAAAATTCCTGTGTCTTCTGTGCAGACCGTTGTTTCAATCTCGGTTGTCATCGACAATCCCCTGCAGTAATGTCACTGCACCTTTCTGATATCTTCCGGCAAAGCCAGGGCAATCGAAAAACCCGGGTCCCTGCCGCGCTCAATAACAGCGATGCCGGAAACTCTCACCAGATCGCCTGCCTGGGGCATTCCTTCCCAGATTCTGTTCTCTTCCGGAATTCCCAATGCATCGAGAATGCTCCCGGGAATATAAGCTATCGCAGTGTTTCCCGCGCCGTCATCGATTATGAATTCCATCCGGTAGCGGTTGTATTTAGCCGACAGCACCCGGCCTTCAGTCAATACTCCGGCATTCTGAGTCAATCCGGAGATCTCGTTCCAGGTCATGATCTGTCCGGGCCTGCTGCGTGAAATCGAGATTCCGTATGCAGAGCCAAGTATGATTGATCTCGTTTTACCGCGGGACTGGAATGTTCCACGGACAGTGATCCTGTCGCCCTGCGCCGGCAGTTTCCGTTCTCTGATCAGTTCACTGGTAGCTTCATCATAGCAACGGATCTTCATGACATCAGTGCCATCGTCCACCTGAAATTCCAGGGAACCGCCGAATTCTTCACCGCCCAGGACATTTTTGTAATATCGAAGGTCCCCGGAAACATCCGCTTCCACAATAACCTGCGCGTAATTGTTCCGCTGCCCCAGTCCGGCGAGTTTAACCTGGGGGTTATCCACATAACGGG
>JAQTRI010000013.1 GCA_028711905.1 Candidatus Wallbacteria bacterium
CGATCTCCATTGCACATTGCAATGCCGACTGATGTCTGTTAACATCGTGTAAAGTTCCAGCACAGGCATAAAATCCGGGTTTGACTGAATTTCAGAGGCAGGAGAGCCATCAGGCATGTCGTTTGCTAATCAGATGAGTATGACTGTTTATCTGCTGATTCTGATCGCATGCATTTACACGGATATCCGGAAAAGGCTGATCTACAACTGGGTGACCTTTCCCGGGATGGTCGCGGGATTGCTTTTTTCAGCAGTTGCAGGGGGGCAGGAGGCTCTGCTTGGCAGCATCACAGGCATTGGTCTCGGCTTCGGCCTGCTCCTTATTCCTTTTCTTCTGCGCGGGGTTGGTGCCGGTGATGTCAAACTGCTGATGGTGTGCGGCTCATTTACCGGGGTCAGCGGGGTGGTGTTTATCTTTCTGGTCGGTTCTGTGCTGGGCTTCTTTGGTTCCATTGCCATGATACTGCGCAGCGGGGGACAGGCTGGTCTTTCCCTGACCATGGCAACAATCGCCAGTGGTGAATTCCTGCGGAAAAAACTTCCGCAAATCCAGAAAAAAGACACAATTCCTTACGGTGTTTTTTATGGTCTGGCAGGTATGATCTTTCCTATCCGGGGGGTGTTATGAGAAAAAGGCGCAATGGACAGAGCATAGTGGAAGCTGCCTTGGTGCTTCCGCTGATTCTGCTGGTTGTGTTCGGCATCATCGAGTTCGGCAGGCTTTTCAACCACAAGCTGACCCTGAACTACGCGGTTAATGAAGGAGCCAAGGCTGCAGCGTATCGCAGCGCTCCAGATACCATCACCGGCATTATCGAAAACTCTATCACAGGGTTCTCGATCGAACCGGGAAATATCATGATCACATATAAAGATTCCAGCGGTGGTGAAATGGCGCCATTCTTCACATCCGACAATAAGGTTTATTTTGCCAATGAATCCATGGAAGTGTTCGTGGATATTCTGGTCAAATACAACTATGAGCCGATTGCGCCCTATCCCACGATCACTGAAACCGGGTTTCTGCTTCTGGAATCCCGCGCCTATGTCAAAGTCCAGTAAGAAACTGCGCAACTCAGCTCTTTTTTTCGCATCCCTTTTCCTGTTCGTCCTGTCCCAAGCCAATTCCTGGCCCTTCAGCATAATGACCCCCTTCCTCTGGGGGATATGCACTCTGGCGTCCGGACTTCTGATCCTGCTGGAGCTGCCGCGCAAAGAACGGAAGCTTGAGCTTGTCATCTGGTTAAGCTTTTCCGTATTCCATGCCTCATTCCTGTCCATCACAGCCCTGACCGGCGAGACATCCCTGCGCATATACACCATGTACAACCTGGTTTTCAGCATCACCCTGCTCAGTATTCTGCAGTTTATAGCCTTTCTTCGAGCACAGGTCAGCGTTGAACTGCAGTTTCTCAACCTGCACATGATATTTTTCTCCCTTTTCCGCCTGTTTCATCAAATCGCGGGCAGTTCGTTCGTTTTTCCGCAACAGATGGAGCGTTTTCTCACCTGGTTCCCGCTTTTTTTCGCGGTCATGCTCGGTTATTACCTGCTGTCCTCTTTCCTCAGGACCCAGCTCTACATCAAATTCTTCAATTCTTTTTTCATTTTCATCGCACTGCCTTTATCCGGTTTCACTCTGACCATGCTCACTACCATGCAGAGCCGCACCACGATTGCGCTGAAAAGCTCGCTGCTTTCGCTGGAGCTCAACCGCCTGTTCGCCTTTTTTTTTATTTTCCTGATGACTCTGGTGCTGACTTTCATCTACCTGATTCTGGACCGCTTCTACAAGTCCCATAAAAGACTTATCGAATACGAAAAAAGCAGCGTTTCCCGTCAACGCTTAGAATCCCTGGGCCGCCTGGCTGCGTCACTGGCTCATGAACTGAACAATTCCCTCTCCAGCATCGTCGGATTCGCCGATCTTCTTCTTGAGCGCGAAATGGAACAGTCAATGCGCAAATACCTGGGCCTGATCAAAGAAGAAAGCCAGAATCTGGAGATAAAACTCTCCGAAATCCTGAACTTTTCCAGATCCCAGCAACCCAGTGTGCAGGTGTCCCTGAAAAAGATGGTGGAAGAAACCGTTGAATTCGCCCTTCGCAACCGCAGACTGAGCGAATTCACCCTCAAGATTTTCCCTGTTTGCGATCTGACCGTCACAGCCAACGCTGCTGAACTCAAGCAGGTGTTTCTGAACCTGATCCTCAACGCTGCCGATGCCACTGATGGGAAGGGAGCACTTTTGATCACCATCGAGCCATACAAAGAATCCTGCCGCATTTGCTTCCAGGACACAGGCCCGGGCTTATCCGATGAAATAAGGCACAAGATTTTCGAGCCTTTTATTACCACAAAAAAGGACGGACATGGCCTTGGACTTTTCATCTCCCAGCAGATCATGCTCAGGCATGGCGGGGAAATCTCTTATGAAAATACCGGGAAGGGCGCATGCTTTGTGCTGACATTCCCGGGCAGGGAGAGCAGAGATGATTAAAATTCTGGCGGTCGATGATGAAGAAAAAATCCTGTTCCTGATTTCTGAAAGCCTTTCCAGCGAAGGTTATGAGGTTACTTGCGCCTCAGGCGCGAATGAGGCGCTGGAAACCCTGTCAATCGGCGCATTCGATCTGGTAATCACAGACCTGAAAATGCCGGGCATGGACGGGCTTCAGCTGATCGAAAGGATACGCGAACGCGATCAGCAGACCATTGTAGTGGTGATGACTGGTTACGCCACTATCGACAATGCCATCGGAGCCATCAAGCAAGGGGCCGATGAATACATGTCCAAGCCTGTAAACCCCTTTGAACTGCGCCGCCTGATCAAGCGCCTGCTGGAAGAACGCATGCTGCGCCGTGAGAATGTCAAACTGCGTGAAGAACTGGAGAAACAATACAGCTTCGACCAGTTCATCAGCCAATCTAAGGAGATCCAGGGCATATTCCAGAAATTGTCTCATATCATCGACACTGACACCACGATCCTGCTCACCGGCAGATCCGGTACAGGTAAGGACCTGCTGGCGCGCCTGATTCATTTCAACAGCCGGCGCAAGGCTCTCCCCTTTTCAACCTTCAGCCTGGCGGCCCGGCCCGAGGCCCTGATCGAGGCTGAGCTTTTCGGTTATAAAAAAGGCAGTTTCACAGGAGCTCTGAAAGATACACCTGGCGCAGTGGAAAGAGCTGAGGGCGGCACGCTCTTTCTGGACGAGATCGGCGAACTGAAGCCCGAACTGCAGGTCAAGCTTCTGCAGTTTGTGCAGTACAAGACTTACACCCCTGTCGGAGACAGTGAAAGGCAGGCAGATGTGCGCCTGATCGCTGCCACCAACATTGACTTAGATACCATGGTACAGTCAGGACGATTCCGCGAGGATCTTTATTACAGGCTCAAGGTCGTCAATTTCCACATCCCGCCTCTCTGTGAGAGGCATGAGGATGTGTATCTGCTGGCCCATCACTATCTGAACCATTTCAATAACCAGTATCACCGGCAGGTGCGGCTTTCCCCGGAATGCTATGACCTGCTCTGCCGCATGTCGTGGCCCGGCAATGTGCGTGAGCTCAAGCACTATCTGGAGCGCATTGTGCTGTTTTCAGACGAGGAACTTGTCAGGATGCTGCCGCATGACAGCCAGCAGACCACTCAGGCATCCGGTAATGCAGGTCTTGATGCGGACTGGCCCAGTCTCGAAGAACTGGACAGGCGCTATATCGAAAAGGTGCTGAATCACGCTGAAGGCAATAAACAGAAGGCTGCGACTATTCTGGGAATCAATCCATCTACTTTGTGGCGCAAATTGAAAAAGTAGGGGCATGTTGCAACATGCCCCTGCAAAGCAAACCCACAGATGAATCAATGGTAGAGACGCAATGCATTGTGTCTCTTAACACGCGATTGCTATTTGCAATACATTTATCGTTGTATATTGCATTTTGCATTCCGCAATAAAGGCCTTGCCGGGCATGCTGGCCGTTCTGGCCATAAGGGATAGTGGCACTGTTCTTGCTTATACCATAGTAACAAGAAATCTAAGGAGGTCTGCATCATGAGCAATAAACGCGGTAGACGGGATATCAGAAACAAAGGCGTAGCCATGGTACTCGTATCACTGTCCATGATCCTGATCATGGGCATGGCGGCATTAGCAGTGGATGTCGGCAACATGTACCTGGAAAAAGCATCCCTGGAAAAAGCCACTGAACTGGCAGCCCTTGGAGCAGCCCAGGCCATGAAGCAGTCGGACGATCCGGCTTACATCGAGGCCAAGGCCCTGGAAATTTTCACAGCCAATGGTCTTGACCCGCAGCAGGCAGAGATCAGCGTCCAATTTTCCAATGGCTCTGAAACAGCTTATATCAATGCTGTACTCAAGGTGCCTTTCTATTTCGCCAAGGTGCTGGGATTCGAAAGCATCGACTTAGCTGCCACAGCCTTAGCCGAACTTCTTCCTGACGGATCATCTCGCCTGATCCAGGAATCGACTTATGACCTGGTACCATGGGGTATCCCGCACGGCAAAACCTGGTATGACACCGAAGACGAAGAACTGAACATCGATAACAGCTATTTCTATGAATGGGCAGCGGATTCCGGCTTCGAGTTCCAGGTGGGGGACGAATACCTGCTGAAACTCGGTCATGGCAAGCCGGCTGACCCGCTCGGACGCAGACTGTTGATCGTTATGGACGGAGACGGTGACATGCCTCCCGCTGATTCAGCTGACCCGATTTGTCCTGAACTCGGTTCACGAGTGCAGTCCGAGTATCTCAAGGCATACGGTCTGGCGTACTGGTGCCTCCAGAGGGGCTATGTGGTGGAGTGGCTCTTAGACTACAACGGCGGCTCATTTCTTGTAGATTACAACGAGGAGATACTGGAAGCCGTGTCAGACACCGGAGTCGATCTTTCAGGAGTCTCAAAGATCGTTCTTACCTCAGCGCAGGCTTCACAGCTGTCCGACTGGCTTGATTCGCACAACAGCAGCGAAGGCCGTCCATACACTATTGTTTCAATGGACCAGACTTTTGATCTGGCTGTCTACAGCCCGAACAGATATTCAGGCCCTGACCTGGTACCCTGGGGAGTGGAACCCATTAATAATAATCTTAGTTATCCCTTTGGGTTCACTCTCGGCGACACCTATGTGCTGAAGTACGGAAGCGGCGCATGGTCAGGCTCACCTGACAAGCCCTACCAGCACCAGGGCAACTGGGGCGCACTGGCTCTGGGTGGTAACGGAGCCAACGAATACCGCGACAACATCAAGTTCGGAGAGTCCAATCCTGATCACAGCCTGTACTATGCAGGCAAGCAGGTATACACCGAACCCGGCAACATGGTCGGCCCCACTTTCCAGGGTGTCGAATATCGCATTGACAATGACAAGCTCTATGTCACAGTCCCTGTTGTGGACAGCCTTGATGTCAACGGCAGAAAACTGGTGACTATTCTCGGATTTCTCTATTTCAAGCTGACAGGCCTGGAAAACGACAATCACGGCAACACTTCACATGGCTGGGTATACGGTGAACTGGTGGAGAAGGTTCCAGCCGACAAGCTGCAGTTCACAGTCGAGGACCCTGATGTAACGACTCTGGTAGAAGCCGGTCTGCCGTTCGATTACATCCATGACGAAGACATTCTTGCCAATGATCTCGACAGCTATGAATGGCTTTATTGCATTCACACCGATTTCTACAACAATTCTGTAGCAGCGAAAATCGCTCAATGGGTGTCTGACGGCCATTTCCTTTTCAACATGTGTTCAGCCACCAATCTTTTTGACAATGCCCTTGAGGAATACAATCACGAAACCTTTGCCGATGATACAACCCAATACATCCCGCGCATGTTTTTCAAGACATACGGAGAGAAGCAGCATTACCGCTGTCATCATTGTCAGGGTCAGAACCTTGACTGCGAGTATTGCTTTCACGATGGCTGGATCAGCGAATTCGTCAAGCATTCGGAAGTCGGCAACATCGGAGACAGCAGTTACTCAATCCTGCCGCGAGACATCATGCAGACACAGAACCATGTCTTAACAGTACCGAAAGACAGCACTGCGTGCCTGACAATGGCATTCAATAAAGACTCGATCATCACTGACTATCAGACTCTGGCCAAAGACAATGCTGACGCTGATTATAAAGAAGGCATGGTAGCCTATATAAATTCCAGTATCGGCCGCATGCTGAGCCGATCATACAAAATCAGCGAAACCGATGACGGTGGATTCGTCACTTTTTACGGCGGTCACGCTCCTATGTCTGAAGTTGCTAATCTTCCGGCCTGCCGCTTAGTGCTCAATAATGTACTGGCCGGGTCCCAGGCGAACGCACTCAAGAAGTCCAGGCGGCATATCTTCGGCGCTCTGGATCTGGACACCACCATTGAGGACAAGGACGCCGATGAATATCTGGCCAACATCAAGTACGGATTCGAGAAGTTCCTCTATCCTGGTAAGGTCGTCCACGCCCTGCCTGACAATCTGCCGGCAGAAACCAATGCTGGTGTAGCTTTCAATGTCGGCAATAACGGTGGCGCATGGGATAATCATGTTTCAGATTCCCCGCGAGTGGTACTGGTGCCGATCGTGAGTACAAAGAATGCCGATGGCACCAACACCTGCACTCTGGAACAGACCAATCTCGATGATCCGCCTGCCTGCATTTACGGCATTTTTCAGCGCGACACAGTGCTCATCAAAGGTGTGGCCAAGTTCTGGCTCTTAGATGTGCTCGACACCGATCCTGACGAACTGGACGATGATCTCGGTCCGGTAGAAAACGGCCAGGTACGGGGCATCTTCCTTGGTTACTTCATTCCGCCGATCGAATGATACCGGGCAGCGCGGGTATCGGGTTGTTTGGGTTTCCCCGGTGCCCGACTGCTGTCCCGGTTCTTGTTGGGGGGGCTCTTCCCCCTCTTTTTCTTTTCAGCTGTTGCCGAACACAGCTCCTAAACATCTGATTAGTCCAGCACAGTTAGATCACTCACTTCATTATCCCCCATTGCATCTTGCACGAATAAATCCTCTGTCTTGCAAAAAATCAAATTTACTATCCTGTCAGAAATGGTTCAGTCATCCGGTGAAGCATGAAAAATCCTTGTTCTGACAGTGTTTCTCCTTGCAGGTTGAATTCTGGCACGCCTGATGCTTTAATACATTAATATGGAAATAAAATCACTCTACGGAGGTGTACAAATGAAATCAGACAGAAGGACCAGGCAGGGAATCTCCATGGTTATTGTCTCTGTCTCCATGATCCTGGTCATGGGCATGGCTGCCTTGGCCATTGATGTCGGCAACATGTACCTGGAACAGTCCACTCTGGACAAAGCCACCAAGCTGGCGGCACTCGGAGCGGCCCAGGCCATGAAACAGACTGACGACCCTGAAGTGATCGAATCCCAGGCCCTGTCGATTTTCGCAGGCAACGGGATGGACCCGTCCCAGGCCGAGATCAACATTCAGGTAACCAACGGCACAGAAACAGCCTTTGTCAACGCCTCTCTCCAAGTCCCCTTTTATTTCGCCAAAGTTCTGGGATTCGAAAGCATTGACCTTAACAGCCAGGCCCTGGCAGAGCTTCAGCCCAATGGCAGCTCCAAGCTCATTGACCAGCAGACCAATGATCTGGTTCCGTGGGGTATACCCAACGGCCGAACATGGTTCGATGATAATGAGCAGGAACTGAACATCGACAGCAACTATTACTACGAATGGAGCGAAACAGCAGGATTTGAGTTCTCAATCGGCGATGAATACCTTCTCAAGCTCGGTGACGGACAGGTGACAGACCCGCTGGGCAGAAAAATCCTGATCACTATGGACGGGACAGATGACTCTTACCCGTCAGATGCTAATGATCCGATGTTTCCTGAAATCGGCACCAGAATTCAGGCTGAGTTTCTCAAAGCCTATGGATTGATCTTCTGGTGCCTGCAGCAGGGCATCCATGTGGACTGGATCCTGGATTACAATGGAGGCAGCTTTCTTATTGACTACAGAGACGAGGTCGCGTCCGCAGTCAGCGAGACAGGCGTGGATTTCAACAGTATCACCAAGTACACGCTCAGTTCCAAGAATGTATCAGATCTGCTGGAATGGTTGAACTCTCACAGTTCCAGCGAGGGGCGCCCCTATGTTGTCGTTCCTATGGACGACAGTTTTGATGTGGCTGTGTTCACCCAGAACCGCTATCTGCCCCCGGACCTCATGCCATGGGGCATCAAATCCAGATCAGCCACTTATCCCTTTGGCTATCAGTTCGAGCAGGAAATGACCTTTTACTACGGCTCTCTGGCAGCGACTGCCGATACAGGCGGCTGGTGCTGCCTGAACATGGGAGGTATTGTCAACAGCGCTGACCATTATGACAAGACCCTTGACGGCATGCCGGTTGATGCAGGCAAGGTCTATTTCACGGGCGGTAACACCACCACCCAGGCAGCCAACTACGCCCATGCCACTGTCAATGCACTGGCAGAGCGCATGAATTCCGGCAGGCACTATGTCAAACTGCCGATTGTCAGCGGATTCAGCACTTCAGCGGCTGTGGGAGTGCAGTTCAACGGCTTTCTCAATCTCAGGCTCCTGGGAGCAGAGGTCACTAATACTCTCAGAGACATTTACTATGTGGTGGTCAATGACGAGACCAATACAGTCAAATTCGAGGACGCCAGCCTTGACGGCGCTGATTTTGGCCTCGGCGAAGACGGCGAGATGCACATGGACACATTTATCATTACAGCAGTGAACGCCTCATTCCCGATCACCGGTCATACCAAGGCAGGTGGCGGCGAATGGAACTTCTCTCTGGCTGGAGTCGGCTCCTCGTTCACTGACGCCGGCGGATTCACCACCACCTTAACTGCTGCGGACGGCGACACATACACCTTCACTATAGTCAGCGACACCAGCGCGGCAACAGCGGCCCTGTCTCACGCCACATTTATCCTCGGCCCAGCCGCTGAAATCCGCGCGCCGCAAAACGAGGTCACGATCATCAGATCAATCCCGTCACTGCTGATCAGGGGCAAGTTCGTCAGAAAGGTCCCGCCTGCAGACCTGCAATTCACTGTTTCCGAAGACCTGCCTGATGAAGTTGTGACCAAGGCCCTGTCACAGGCAGGCATCCCCTTTTCCTGGCTGCATGACGCAGATGCCCTGGACAACACCATTGACGATTATGAGTGGATCTATACCCACCACGAGGATTTCTATGACACTGCGGTTGCCGAGCGTCTGGCTCACTGGACATCCGGAGGACGGTATTTCTTCAACATGTGCTGGGCCACGGACCGCTTTGACAATGCCATTGAGGAATACAATCACGAAACCTTTGGCAGCGACACCTCTCAATATTTACCGAAAATGTTCTTCAAATCATACGCTGATCCGCAAATCTACCGCTGCTATCGCTGTGCGGGCTGGAATGAGGACTCTGACTGCTGTTTCTATGACGGCTGGATCTACGAATTCGTCAAGCATACCGACATCAACAATACAACTGACTCCAGCTACACCATCAACCCTCGCGATATCATGATCAATCAGAATCATGTCAGTACCATCCCCATGGACAATTATGAAGGCCGGACCCATGCCTTTGCTGTTGGCCAGCTGATGACTGATCAGCAGGTTTTTGCCAAGGACAACCCCTCTGTCGGGTACCGTGAAGGGGTCGCGGCCTACAACAACTCCAGCGTAGCCAGGATGGTTACCCGCTCTTACAGGATCAATGGTTCTGACCCAGGCGGTGTTGCGACCTTCTACGGAGGCCATGATCCATGCCACTCAAGCGAAAACCTGCCGGCTTACCGCCTGATCCTCAACAATGTTTTAGCCGGGTCCCAGGTGCCTGCGGTAAAAACCGCGAATGACCTGACCAATTTCGGAGCGCTGGATCTGGATGCCACCCAGGAGGAAGGCGACAGCAAGGAATATCTGGCCAACATCAAGTGCGGCTATCAGAACTTCCTCTACCCCGGCAAGATCGTTCATACCCTTCCGAACAACCTGCCGGTCGAAACCAATGCCGGAGTGGCCTTCAATGTGTCCGGCAATCCAGGCACATGGGACAGCCACACAACAGATTCTCCGCGCGTGGTGCTGGTTCCTGTCGTGGATACCATGAACGCTGATGGGACAACCGTATGCAGTCTGGAGCAGGCCAATGTCGATGACCCTCCGAACTGCATCTATGGAATCTACCTGCGTGACAAGGTCCGCATCAGGGGAATCGCCAAATTCTGGCTCTTAGATGTGGCAACCGCCAATCCGGACGAACTCGACAACTCGCTTGGTCCGGTGGAAAACGGACAGGTGCGTGGAATATTCCTCGGGTATTTCATCCCGCCTGTGGAATAATCCGCAAACAACATATTGAATCGTGAACCATGCAGGGAACGGTATCGACCGTTTCCTGCTTTTTTTCGGCAGCAAATCATCCTGGTTATCAGCTGAGCGCGAGATTGAAAAGATCCGTATCCTTCATTTCATCATAAATCTGCCTGAAAACATCAACCATATCCCCATCGAACTGGGTCCAGCTGCATTTTTTGAGCTCTTCGAACGACTGCTCGAACGGCATGCCTTTGCGGTATGAACGGTCAGATGTCATGGCGTCAAAAGAGTCGGCCACTGCGATGATACGGGCACCTAAGCAGATATCCTTGCCCTTAAGCCCATCGGGATAGCCCTTGCCGTCATATCGTTCGTGGTGCCCGCGCACCATCGGGATCTTGTCGCTCAGAAATTCAACAGGCGCAAGGATCTGGGCGCTGATCACCGGATGGTTCTTGATGATCTGATACTCTTCGTCAGTGAGTCTGCCTGGTTTGCACAGGATGTGGTCGCGGATGCCGATCTTGCCGATGTCGTGGAGCAGGGCTGCGAAATTGATGTCTTCGATTTCTTCCCGGGACAGTCCGATTTTTTTGGCGATTTCCACAGAATACTTGGCCACGCGTCGCGAATGACCGTGCGTGTATGGATCTTTCGAGTCCATGGCATTGGCCAGCACCTGGATCGTGCTCTTGTAAAGACTGCGGATGCTGACATACAGCTTGGCATTGTCAATGGAGTTGACAGCTAAGCTGGCGATGGCTTCCAGGAGTTCCACATCATGTTCATTGAATGTTGTCTCGCCCTTTTTGTTTAGCACTTCCAGCACACCGACCGGTTTATCTTTCAGCAAAAGGGGAACAGCGATTATCGATCTGGTGATGAACTTGGTCTTATCATCCGCCTGGAAAAAGAATCTGGTGTCTTTCGAGGTATCCGGCACAATGCAGGATTTGCCGTTCTGAGCCACCCAGCCTGCAATACCCTGGCCCATCTTCAGGCGGATCTGCTTGATAGCCTCGCCTTTCTCGCCTTGTCCAATCTCGAAGTACAGCTCATTGGTCTTTTCATCCACTAAGATGACAGAGCAAGCCTCCGCATTCATCACCTCAGTGACCAGAGCCATGATCTTGTCCAGCAGGCCATCGTGCCCGTAAAGTTCCAGGGTTGAACTCACCACCCGACCGATCTCGTAAAGAGAGGACCCTTCATCAACCTTCTGCTGAAGCAGAATCGTTTCCGTAATCCGTCTGTGCTGCCTGACAAAGCGCTCGACAATACGGTCCAACCCTTCCGGGAGCCTCAGGTCTTCCCCGGCGATGACAAACCAGGTAGGCGAGTCTTTGACAGGAAGATTGAAATAGATATATTCGTCGTCCGTGATTTTTTTTCGGGCGAACCCCCCCAACCTTTGCAGGTCGTTTTCATCCAGAAGCAGGTCTTTTAGTTGTTGGAATCTTCCGCCCGAAATATCGCATAAATATCGAACCACAAAGTCAGAAAGCAGTTTTTCCCATTCAACTACGCCTCCAGCGACCGGCACAGAAAAAAAGGAGGCGAAAAATTCAAATGTTTCTTTGGAAAGTGAAGACAGGGTGGAACAGTCCCTGACCCGCTCTAAGTATCTGAGCTCATCATCGGAAGTGATAAGCTTTTCCGGCCTTTCGATAAAGGAACGCATCAGAATTGTCTTGCCTGTGACAGCATCGATCTCAAAATACACACCACAGACAGCCATATCGCCCTCGGCCCCGGAAAATCGCACCGGCATCTGGCTGTAATACTGGGAAATCACCTCCTCTTTCTTGACCCCGACCACAGAATCCAGGGACCCTGTCATGCCGCAATCAGTGATGTATGCAGTACCGCCTTCAAAAATCTGCGCATCGGCTGTCTGGACATGCGTATGAGTTCCCAGAACCGCTGTGACCTGACCGTCGAGAAAATAGCCGAAGGCCTTTTTTTCAATGCCTGATTCAGCGTGAAAATCGACAATGATAATACGATAGCCTTTTTCCCGCAGTGACCTGACCTGCTGCTCAACCATAGTGAAAGGATCAGCCAGCAGTTCAAAGCTTTCCTTGCCAAAGATATTGACGATGCTCTCGCGGCCAAGGGCGTTGATCACTGCGGCTTTACAGCCCTTGACTGTTGTGAGGAACACCCCTTTTCCCGGGGTCCCCTCCGGATAATTGATAGGCCTGATCAGCCGCGGCTCTTTGTCGATATAAGGGCAGATTTCCCGTTTGACCCAGGTATGGTTACCCATGGTGATGGCATCCGCCCCCATGGTGAATATCTTCTCTGCATCTTCAGGATATAGGCCCAGACCCTTGGATGTGTTCTCCCCGTTTACGATGATGAAATCAGGATTCAGTTCCTTTCTGATGCGGGGAAAAATGTGCGCCAGCGCCCGCAGTCCTGCGTCATCATCAACATCACCGAGAAAAACAGCTTTAATAATCTTCATCTGCGGTAGTACCCCAAAACCTCATCAGTATAAACACTTTTCCCGGCATACACAATCAAAGGCGGCATCACCCGGCAACCCGGCTGTCCCCCCTTGACGGCTTCGCAGAGAAACTTCTGCCCTTCGGACACACTGAACGAGTGAACGAACCTCAGCAGTTTCATCTCAATTCCATGGCCTGAAAGGGTCGCTGCCAGTTCCGGAAGCCTGTCGGAACGATGGATAAATACAAAGCGCCCCCTTTTTCGCAACACCTTGCGCGCTGAAGCGCAATAATCACTGAATGTGCCATACATCTCGACCTTGGCAGCCAGCCTGTGCCCGCCGGCAGGACGCTTTTTTGTCACTGCAGAAAGATATGGCGGATTAGCAATCACCATGTCAAAACTCTGGTCACAGCTCGATGGAATGTCGCGGAAATCTCCGGGCACAAGTTTTACACTGGCTTTCAGATCGTTTATTTCGACAGTTCTCAGCAGGCAGTCGAAAGCCCTGGGGTCCTGTTCCACTCCAGTGATGTCGATTTTTTCCTTGCGGCAATGCAGCATCAGCAATACACCCCCGGTACCGCTCCCGAATTCGATCACTCTCCGCACTGATGACAGGCGGGGAAAATTCGCCAGCAGAACGCTGTCGATGTTGAGGCAGAAAAGTTCCTTGTCCTGCGCAATTTTCATTCCTCCGACAGTCAGGCTGTCGATTCTCATGCTTCGCGCTGCAAAAGCCTGTGCAAGGCTACCATGGCAACCTCGATCTGCCCGTCATCAGGTTCCCTTGTCGTTAAACGCTGCAGATAGATCCCGAGACCAGATATGCCGGACAAGCGCGGAGAGAAACGGGAACTCAGGCTGATCAGTTCATAACTGATTCCGGCCAGCAGGGGCACCAAAAGCACACGCATAACCACCCGCCCCAGCAGATCCCTTACCGGAAAGACGGAAAAAACCACGCTGGCGCAGATAATGAAGAACAGGATGAAACTCGTGCCACAGCGGGGATGAAACCTGCTGCAGGTTTTGACATTCAGCAGGTTGAGCTCCAGGCCTTTTTCGTACGCGTTGACCGTTTTATGCTCGGCCCCGTGATATGCCAGCACCCGCTCCACCTCAGGAATTTTCGTGATCAGCCATAGATATGCCACGAATACGGCAAACCGGCAGACCCCCTCGATGATGTTGAATAATATCATTGACTTGAGGTCCAGTGCCCGGCCTGTATACCCAGCGGCAGCAAAGGGCAGAAGTATGCAAATCACGGTCCCGATCGAAAAAGCCGTGAGCATGGATCCGACCAGTTCCCAGTTACTGATCTTAGCTTCTTTTTCACCGCTCTGGATCGCGGCTGAAAGCCCCAGTGACCTGATTCCAAGCCAGATCGACTGCAAAAGCATAACCACGCCTCTGATCAGGGGGATTTTCTCGATTCCCATAGTCTTGACCCAATCCCATTTGTATGTATCGCAAAAGGTGAAAATACTGTCATCAGTGCCCTTGACAGCGATGGAGTAACTCTGCTTGCCTCGAAGCATTACCCCTTCGATCACTGCCTGGCCACCGATTTTTCTCAATTCCGGCATCAGTTCTCCCACGCAAGTTTCCTAAAGCTATCGGTCTGAAGCGGCAACCTGTTTAACCGCAGGCGGGGTTACCCTGGTACCGGAGACGGTAAAACTTGACAACACCGGGGGGAAACGATTAACATTCTGAAAAATCCTTAACAAGGAGGCGGCCATGAAAAAAGGGGTGCATCCCGATTTCCACAAAACCAAGGTCACCTGCGCCTGTGGTAACAGCTTCGAGACCGGTTCCACCATCGAAAACCTGAAAGTGGAAATCTGCTCAGCATGCCATCCGCACTTCACAGGAGTCCAGAAATTTGTGGACACTGCCGGAAGAGTGGAAAAATTCATGAAGCGCTACGACAAGAAAAAACAAGCCACCTGATGCTCAAGGTCGTATTGCTTTCATACACTCCGGCCCCGGAGGAGATTATCTCCAAGGCCGCGAAGCTTTGTTATTCCCCGAAAAACATCACAGAACTCGAGGTCACTCCTGCCGACCAGAAGCGTATGGTGCGCAAAATGTTCTCACTGGGGCATCATTCAACTCTGGAACACGCGGCATTCACATTCGGGATTGAGGGTATTTCCAGAGCCTGCAGCCACCAGCTGGTCAGGCACAGAATGGCTTCGTATTCGCAGCAGAGCCAGCGTTATGTGCGCTTTGACCAGCCCTTTGAATTTGTCACTCCGGACACGGTCAGGAAAAACCGCAAAGCCTCTGCCGCATACCGTAAGATAATGAAATCGCTTCATGAAGCCTATCGCGCGATGATCGAAGAAGGAATCCCGGCTGAAGACGCCAGGTATCTCCTGCCCAATGCCTGCACCACCAAACTGATCATGACCATGAACGCCAGGGAGCTCCTGCATTTCTTCAATCTCAGGCTGTGCAGCAGGGCGCAGAAAGAAATCCGCGATGTGGCGGCCGCCATGCTCTCCCAGGTGCGCAAGGTTACTCCGCACATTTTTGAAAAGGCCGGACCGACCTGTATTTCATACGGTTACTGCCGTGAAGAGGCCAAAGATTGCCCTCTGTATTCCAGGCTCAACAAAAAACCTTCGACAGCCGGACTTTGAAGCCGACTGCTTTTCATGATTCTTTTTTTGTAACCATTTGTCACAAATTGTAACTGAAATTAACCTCCAGAAGAGTTATAATATGGTAAGACTTCCGGCTCCGTCTGCGACTACGCCGGATAAGAATCTGTATCGCCCTTACTTCGTTCGGGCTAACAGACTCTAAGGGAGGATTCATGAAAACCCAAATCTCAGCATCCCTGATTTTGTCAATGCTTTTGAACCTCAATGTTATTGCTGGTGCGTCAAATTTCACCCCCCCCCATGCGAATATGGCGCATAATCGCAACACCCGGGGACTGGCCGTTCCCGAATCTTCCGCCCCAAGCCACAACCTGTCCCCGTCCAATCACGGGCGAATACATGGATCCGCCCCTACAGCAATCACCGATCACCCATCACCCAACACCCATTTTTCTTCCCTCAAGTCCCTGATCAATTCCTCTCTGTGGATGCTTCACCTGTCCAAAACCCTTACCGATATCAAAGCTTCTGAAGCGGTTGAACAGGTTTACACGCATTCCCTGGACGAAATCGAAAAGAAATCGGCATCTTTGGCTGCATTGATCATTGACGGGCTGAAAGAGAAAAATGACGGGCATTTTCGGCAATTTGTGGAAGTTTTCCGCAGGTCTACGGAAAACGAAAAGAACGGATTCTCTGTGCTGGCGTCAAAAGTCGAGGAATGCATGTCTCAGGCCGGTATCAGAAGCCGGACTTATAATTATCATGCCGCCATCAAAGAAATCATTTCGCAATCCCAGTCTTCCACAGTCAGTTTCAGCGAAATCAGCTTGAGCCTGAAGGAACTCATCAACAGACTGGGGCTGTATATCGTCGGCATGCATTCAACGGCTCTTGAAGAATTCATGCAAGACGGGAACAACGATGAATACACCAACTCTCAAACTTTTGTGCGCAAGGCTTTCTCAGTCTATACCTGGCTTAATAATCACTTCTGCGCCTCTCGGACGAAAGACACCGAAACACCGGAAAGCGTTTTCAGCGATGCTCGGAGCGCGGAATCGAAAGGCGAATACAATCAGGCCATCACCCTGTACTACAAAGTGATCGGCATGAACAGTGCCTATGCCGCTCAGAACGGATGCTACTACCACATCGCCGGATGCCATGAAAAGCTCAGAGAATTCAGCAATGCCGTAGACGCATACAAAAAAAGCATCCGGAACGACGCCACGGATCCGTACAAGCGTTCATCGTTCAATATGGGTCTGCATATTTTCTTGGCTCCGGGTTATCTGCCGCAGACCGAGGCCACCTACCTGGACGCTCTGAACTATCTGAATGAAGTCAAATCCATGTCCGATGATCCGTACATCAGGCAGAGCGTCTGGTATGAAATCGGTGGAGTGTATTCCATCTACCTGGCACGGTTGAACCTGACTGCGGAAAAAAAGGAAGAATATTACCTGCTGGGGATCGATGCATACCGCAGCCAGATCGCCGGATTTGCCGACACAACTTATCTGGAAGATTTCAAGAAGCCGCCCAGCGTGCAAAACAAGATCGGCAGCACATACAATCAGCTGGCTATCGCCTGCTCTTCAATTCCCGATAAACATCTGAAATATTTGAAGGAAGCTGTCGTTGAGCACCAGAAAGTGCTTGACCAGTATCCGCAAAGCAGCGAAGTGCCTTATGCAGCCTACAACGCCGGATTGTGCTGCAATACTGTCGGCCAGGGAACCAAAAACAAACCTGAAGCTGAGGATTATTACACAAAAGCCATTGAATATTTTAAGTTTTTGAGAAGCAATTATTACGAGAACGGAAACTCATCGTACGCTCTGTACATGATCGGCAGCTGCCAGTGGTCCCTTGGCTATTACATCCATTACAATGACCTTCTAAACAATGGTCACCCGATGATGTATGACCGGGAAAATCTGAAGGCAGCCATTGCGACATTCCAGCAGTTTCAGAGCGAATATCCGACCAACAGCTACATTACATCATCCAAAGGAATGGCGGCATCGTGCCATCAGTATCTTGCAGAATCGTACTATTCAGAGGAAGACACCAACCAGTTTTCTGCATCTTATGCGGCCTGTCTGGCAATCCGTGACGGAATCATCGCGGATCCGGCAATCGGCGTTTACGAAAAAGCCTCCATGTATAACTCTAATTCATTGAACTATCTGGATCTGGCTCGAGCGGTGTTAAGAATCAACGGCAACATTTCCGGCCATGACGATTACTGCAGAAAAGCGATTGCTGAGCTGGAAAAGCTGATGTCTCTGAATGTTCACGCTTCATACAACTTCTGGGCAGCGGTTTACCTGGGCAACGCATACCTTGAACTTGGCAATTATACTGCAGCGCTTGACTGGTACGACAAGGCGGAAAACAGCGAATACGCCGCTTACGGTCAAACTACGATCTTGTATGGACGGTTACAGGTTCATTTTATGCTTGGCGATTATGCCAAGTCCCTGGAGTATGCGGAGAAAGCCGAAGCTTTGTATCCTGCCGGGAAGTACTGGGGTTACTACAAAGGAAGATGCTATTACGAACTCGGCCAGTATGAACTGGCCAGGACAGTTCTGCCTGGTTCCATCGGTGTCAACATGCCGACCTACCATGATAATATTCCGGTAGATGCTCTGCTGTACTATGGCATGAGCCTGGAAAAGCTGGAACTTTATCCTGATGCATTCAGACAGTTTGCAGGTTTGATCAGCGGGTGCCATGACAAGAAGAGATTTACCAGGTATGTCAGCCAGGCTGATGCCGCCATAGACCGCATCGTCAGGATCGAGATCGATCAAGAAGATACCTTCAACGATGACGGCACGGTCACAGTAAATCTCTCAGCCCGGCCGGTGTATGCCGATGGCAATCAATTCACGATTATCGGAGAAGGTGAGTGGACATGGGAATTGAAGGGTGGCTCAGCGACATTAACCCAAAATGCAAATCATGCAACCATAACTACAGATATGGACTCATATGGGGAAATCGTTGCCGAAGCCAAATTTAGCGTGGATGTCAATAACTACGGGATGAATTCAAAAGAATTGCCGTTCATTATCTGGCTGAAAGGTTTCAATCCTTTTTCCCCGCTAAAGGAAATCATCAACAATAGAAAAGAATTCCTGATTTATGATGTCAAAGGGTACGATGACGCCGAACCGAAGAATGTCCTCTATCCATGCGAGCAGGAATTGTCGGTCTTCGGTGCTACCGGGGAACCGATAGCGGCGAAATACAATGAAAGCTTTCCACTGACGCTGAAGTTCAAACCGAACAAGAAACTCAATCATTGTACTGTGAAAAGTAGTGTGAGAAAAAGCGGTACAGTAGTAATCCCCGAAATTTCAACTGATATTCTGCTATCAACAACCGATGAAACCATGAAAGAAATTTTTATTGAGTGCCCCGGCAATCTGAGCACCTATGAGATAATTTTGAATTTCACTTTTGACCAGCAGGAAAATCCTGCAAAAGGCTTCTTGGCCGATACAAAAGGTAAGCACGAGTTGTTTGTTCTGTACGATGCGCCCAAATTGATTTCTGAAAGAAAAGATCAGCTGGATATATATAGACTTTTCAACACCAAGTTGGATTACGGAAAGGTTGGATTTGTCAAAAAAAACATAGCTCGTGTTTTCCAGTACGCGAATTGTCTTAGTGCGATTTCATTAACTGTTAACCATATAGAAAATATTGAATTAATTTCCGATTATTTGCAGAAAGACATCATTGATAATGTGCGAAAAAAATACGGCTTTGGGTACAAGCATCTCCCCCAGTATCCTTTCGAAATCTTTGAATTTCCTCACAACAGTTGCGAATGTATCACATATGCAGCCCTGATGGCACAGTTTCTGAACATTCTGGGGATTCAGGCTGCCTGTGAAGTTGTTGGCGACATGGTAACGGGTGAAACTTATACTACAGGTCATTCGCACGGGAATGTACGATCTAAGTTTTGCCCTGTTTGCCAGATGAATGTAAAGCATTATATTGTCGAACAATATGGTGGTCCTGATAGTTGGTGCGGGAACTGGGAAGGAGTATGCTTCGTTGATGAGCTAAAATATTGCTATGACATTGCAATGGAAGATGAAAATATTCAGGGGACATACACCGACTTATTGATTCCCAAGCAGCCAAATGGAATAGTGCAAGAATACATCTGGATCCAAGAAACAGCTCCAACTACTTTCCCGTTCGAAGATGTAGCTAAGTATGAATGCGAGCATTTTGACGAGCAGGGAAATCCGATAAATAGGAAGCGGTCCGTGGAAATACCATGAAAAAATGGATTGCAGTTTTACTTCTTTCGATTTGCCTATTCTGCATTCTGAATCACTACCGGTATCACTTTGTTCCGATTAGTGTTTCTGAATTACATAGCTACATGTATGGCAAAACACTTTCTCTGAAAGGATATTTGGTCAGAGGGGATTCAGCATCTGTGTATTACATCTTGCGCGATAGTTTTTTTTATACATTAGAAATAGAAACTCGTAAGGTTCCAAATAATATAGGTTTAGAACTAATCAATAAACCGGTAATCTTGTTGGGAATGTATATTCAGGGAAAATGTCCGTTGCTTGTGTGCGAACATATTACCTTGGATAAAAAGTATCCCGGGGAAACAACAGAACTGGAATTGTGTTTCAGGGAAGGCTGGAAGATCAAAAACGAGATTTTTGAATACAACAAACAACACCCTGAAAAGCAGTTTGGCAAAAAGAGTGCCTCTATCAAAGATTTCGAGATATTTTCTGGTTGTAAGCTATCGGACCGCTGCCCATGCACGGCCGATGGTAGGTATAGTTTCTGGGATATTGGAAAAACACCTCAAGGGATTTATGAGCCCAGAATGCTATGCTCTGTTCACGGCATTGTCGGATTGCCTGAGGCTGTAACCAGAGAAAGATTGAAGGGGGGAGATACAGGGACATCTTGCTCATCTCTTGACATGCACTAGTGGTCTGTAACACTTAATTTTATGAATATTGATCCGGAGAAAATCCTTTCGTTGAAAGGATTCCGCAATCGGCATTATCACATAATTAAGTGCAACAGTCCATTAGGCATCGCGATAGCATACCCCCATGCCCAGATTCGCCCGCATTGTCGCACCCGCATCATGTCATCCAGCGTGGAACTCGCAGGCAACAGACCTTTTTCAACGACAACGACTATCGCATCTCCGGCCGGCGACAGCCGGACTTTGAAGCCGACTGCTTTTCATGATTCTTTTTTTGTAACCATTTGTCACAAATTGTAACTGAAATTAACCTCCAGAAGAGTTATAATATGGTAAGACTTCCGGCTCCGTCTGCGA
>JAQTRI010000014.1 GCA_028711905.1 Candidatus Wallbacteria bacterium
GACTGGAGGGTCATAAATCATGATCGATTTTATCGGTAAAAGCAAAATTGCAGTGACAATTTCCATAGTATCTGTGGTGCTGTCCCTGTTCCTGATTGTTACCCGGGGATTGAACTGGGGTGTGGATTTCAAGGGTGGCACGATCATGCATCTCAAGCTTGAACGCGATGCGGACGAGGGTAAAATCCGTGCCATTCTCAGCGACAAGCTCAATCTTTCATCCACTGTGCAGGGTGTCAAGGGAAGTCCTGAGCAGGTGATGATCCGGACTGAGATTTTATTCGACAATGAAGCAGACGGACTGACCAAGGACATGGTGAAGAAAAAGCTCGTGGAAGGCCTGGGATTTAATATTGTCGATGTTCTTCAGGCAACAGATATCGGTCCGATCGTTGGTTCCCAGTTGCGCGACAAGGCATTAAAATCCTTGATTTTGGCGGTTTTCGGAATGCTTCTGTACATCACCTGGCGGTTCGAGTTCAAATACGGTTTAGGGGCTGTTATCGCGCTCCTGCACGACTGCGTGATCACCATCGGAATCTTCGTGCTGCTGCAGAAGGAAATCGACATCACTGTGATGGCTGCGCTTCTTACGATCATCGGATATTCGATCAATGACACAATTGTCATTTGCGACAGGGTGCGTGAGAATGCCAGGTTGATCAAAGGCCGCAGCTTTGCCGAAGTTTTCAATATCAGTATCAATCAGTCTCTGAGCCGCACCATCAACACATCTATTACTACACTGATTCCGGTTTCGATCCTGTTTTTCGTCACCAGCGGATCGATTTCCAATTTCGCTTTGGCCATGATCTTAGGTGTGGTGATCGGGACATATTCTTCGATGTATATCGTCGCTCCGGTCACTGTTCACTGGTCAGCGATGGAATCCGGTCACGCCAAGGGCGCGGTAGGCCGGAAGCATGCTTGAACGACTGATTGAAGAAGCGCGCAAGGCTCAGGCGAGAGCTTACAATCCATACTCCCGCTTCAGTGTCGGCGCGGCTCTGGAAACGAAGAACGGGAAAATATACAGCGGCTGTAATGTGGAAAATGCTTCCTATTCACTGACGAATTGCGCTGAGCGGACCGCTATCTTCAAGGCGGTTTCCGAGGGAGAACGCGAGTTCCTCCGCATGGTCATCACAAGCTCTTCCTCAGGATTTACCCCTCCATGCGGAGCCTGCAGGCAGGTGATGAGCGAATTTGGTGATTTTTCCGTGATTCTGGTTGATGGACAGGGGCAAATGAAGCAGTACCAGGTTTCTGATCTTCTGCCCTGTGGATTTACCCTCTGATTTTGAGAGCCAATATAGTTGTTTTACTGATTCTGTTCCGCGCGGTCTGGTTCATCCGGCCGGTTGCTGCTGCTGATGAGGCCGACTGCTACAGGTCGCTGCAGGACAAACTGAAGGAATATATCGACCTTCTCTCAGAAGATCCTTCCAGTATCCATGATGCTGTCAACAGCATGTACAGTTCCAGACTTATCAATGAGTACCGCGATTTAAGCGCAGAATATCTTGCTGTCTACAAAATACGCCCACCTTACCGCGTAGACAGGAAACTGCTGTTGCCCTCGAAGATTGTCCAGGTCTTCTGGACAACTGATGATCCTGCAGGGGGGATTTTTCTTGTCAACATATCCGGTGTTGCTCTAGGGAAATTCGTTGGGGAGAGCATAGAAACCGAGTGGGAAAGAAAATTGCCCGGTATCTTCAATGTCTGCCTCGTGGATCTGGAAGATGATGGCAGGGACGAGATCATTGCTGTTGCCGAAGACTATTATTACATCATCAGGAGATCAAAACAGGACCGCATTCTGTTCTCGACCTTGTCAAATCAGCAGCAGCTCAAGGCGATTTATAAAATCAACGGCCAGTTTCTCGGCGTGTACTACCGTAAACCAGACCGAACCAGTGTCGATGCCGGATGGTACCTTGGATCACTTAACTGGATTCATCCCGGATTCGGAATCAATCGCGATCTGATGAAACTTCCCGGAAACATTTATCAGCTTGACCGTAACGGACGGCTGGTGACCCTGGGTGAACTCGATTCAGGAGAACGGTTGTTGCAGGTCTACAGCTACAAAACTGGCGAAGGAGTAACAGGGGGGGAGACTGTAAGCGCAGGCGGCACCGGAGTGCCTGTAGCTGTTATGCTGAATCCTGTCGATGACCGCGAACTCTGCTTTGTTACCACTGATAGTGCAACCCTGTTCAGGAATAATGGGAACGGATATCAAGCGCAATCGAAAATTGATGCCACCATGACCAAGCAAGCCTGGATGTTTCAGGAGCCGCTCAGTATCTCGAATGCGCTGTTTCTGTGCCTGGACTATGCAAATCAATTGATATTCTGGAAGGGTGACCCGGACACGAGGCCTCTGTTTCAGTAAGGATCCATGAGGTTGACCCCAACGGGTGTTGGCACGACTTGCGAAATGCAGGATGTTGCGATAATATTGACTGGCGGATTGAATTTCCATAGTAATAAGGCTTTTTTTCGCCGATGCCGTGCGGAAATTGATTCTCAAGGAGCGGACATGAAGATCATCATCCCAAAGAAAGAGTTCAGGCAGGCATTGAACAATGTCATGAAAACAGTGGCTACCCGTTCGACATTGCCGATTTTGAACAACATTTATCTCAAGTGCCGGCAGAACGCCTTCAGTGTTTTCACCACTAATCTTGAATGCTACACGGAAATGACCGTTTCTGCGACCATTGAAGATGGCGGTGAGATCACGCTTCCGGCCAGACTGCTCTTAGATGTGATCAATGCAATTTCCGCAGCGGGCAGTGAACATGTAATTCTGGAAAGCCAGGACGGTAAGAACGCAAGAGTCCATGCAGGCACTTACAACTATCAGCTCAAGGGCATTGAAGCTTCCGAATACCAGGAATATCTTCCTCAATTCAATTTTTCATTCGGATTGTCGATTCAGGGATCAGTTTTGCGCAGCATGATTAACATGGCCCGCAGCGCAGTGTCCACAGATGAGAGCAAACCCAGTCTTACAGGTGCGCGCGCTGAATTGTCAGGCGGTATTTTCCGGCTGGTGGCTACAGACAGCAGGAGACTGGTGATGACCAGCTGCAAAGTCGAGTGCGAACAGGGTCATGACTGCCACTTTCTGATTCCTGGCAAGGCTCTGAACGATGTTTTCGGCTTGATCGGGGATGGACAGACGATCAGCATCCAGTTGAACGATGCGGCCAATATTGTCAGCTTTCAGGTTGATGACCTCAAATTTTATTCCCGCCTTCTTGACGGAGAGTTTCCGGATTATCGCGCCGTTATTCCCGAGAATCCTCCGATCAATATCACTGCAGGCACAGGGGCCTTGAAGGATGCTTTAGAAGGGATTCTACCAATTGCCAGAGAAAACGGACACATTGTTAAGATTTTTCTGCAGCAGAATCAGTTGATTCTGGAAGCTGCATCTTCTGAAACCGGTCTGGCCCGCATTGAACTTCCCTGCCAGAAAACCGGGGCTGATCTTGAGATCAGTTTCAATGCCAGGTTTCTTTTAGACGCGCTCAATACAATCTGCGCTGAAAGGGTGTTGCTCGGGTTCGGAAAATCCCTTACACCATGCCTGATTCGTCCAGAGGGTGACAGTCAGGATTTTCTCTGGGTGGTGATGCCGATCCGTCCGGCATAAGGAGGATTCATGTGGAGATTTTTGACATGGACCGGCACATTCATTGCCGGGTTTTTTCTCGGATATAAACTGGCGTTTCGTGATGAAAAGGATACTGTCGAAACCGGCACGCGATGCGTTGTTTTCCAGTTCGAAGCGCCTGAAGCCGGCAATGTGAGTATTGCCGGGGATTTTAACAGCTGGGATCCTAAATCCGACGAACTGTTCCACCTCGGCGGTGGCAAGTGGGGGATTACCCTTTATCTGAAACCCGGCAGGTATCAATATAAGTTTGTAGTCGATGATCAGACATGGACAGCTGATCCTGCTTCAGCGGAAACTGAGGATGACGGTTATGGTGGCCGGCGCTCGATCATATATGTGGGATGAATAAGCGGGCTCTTCGTCTTTTTCTGCATAATTCACCTGAGAACGCCGGAAAAATCCGTAAAATCTGGCCGACTTTTTCTAATTCTGACCTATCCGGTATGCTGGAACCAGGAGATTTTTCAGAAGCCCAGGAGGCCCTCGGTGTTTTTCTCAACGACCTGAGTGAAGACAAGCGGATCGAATGGCTCGGAACAGTCAATTCTCTAAACCGCGAACTGACGATTTTCTTTGCCGGAATATTTGTTCCATCCGAAGAGTTTTCCCCATACAATAAGGCTTTGCTCCAGATTCTGAGCACCTCCGGCGAGTTGCCGCGGGGAATTCCCCCGATGCTGACCGGTTTTATCAGGAAACAGTTCGATATTCTCAAGCACAGGAACAACCAGGAAAATGAGAATTTTTACTTAATCCTGAAGACTGTTTTTCTATTGAAAGATCAGGCTTATTCTTTATACGAAGAGATTCTCGGTAATGATTCTCCCCAGATTTTCCGCGTGGAAGCTTTTAACGGACTTGCCAAGCTGAAAAGAACCGGCATCAGTGTTCAGGATATTGAGAACAGGGCTCTAAAAGAACTGACCCCAAACATCAGTTTTCTGCTTTTCAAATCTCTGGGATCTTGTCTTGCCGGGAGCAAAGAACCGGCGGTAGTTCAGAGGCTGTTCAATTATCTGGATCTTAAGCCGCCTTATCTTTTGATTGTGCTGGATATTATTTCCGGATTCGATTATTCGACAGTTGAAAATATCATGCCTTTACTGACTCAGCTTTTTTCCTGCAAAGAGATCGTTAATGACGAGAAGCGCGTAGTCTTGATTCTGGAGCGCATGCGCTCGACAAATCCCAGTTTCGACAAGAAATTCATTGTTTTTCTCAAGGATATGATCCGTCATTCGAAACAGAAAATCGGTAAAATCCCGCAGCCTAAAGACGAACTCGATGATCTGTTGGGACAGATCAAGTCTGCGCTGGGGAAGTATCCCAGCAAAGACCTTTATACCGGACTTTTAGGCCTGCTTAAAACAAAAAATAATCAGGATTACATGAAAGCTGCGGAAGGTTTTCTGAAACTGCTGAACGCAATACCCGAAGAAATCAGAAATCCCTTCAAAGAGATATTGAAGTTTCAGGATGAGCGCAGAAAGATACTCATGCGGCAGAAGCTGGAGGAAATCAATTTTGAAGATTTGAGATATGATTTCGTTGATCTGCTGGCGCTTCTGCGCCTGATTGAGAGAATCGGGAATACCGAGTATTTCGAAGTGCTCAAGTCTTTTCTGGACCTGACAGGCAATGAGCATCTGATAGCCAAAGTGATTTACCTGTTCGGCAAGTTTAAAATCAACGAGTCGCTGGGCATTGTCATGCAGTATTCCACCAGTCCGATTTTTACGATCAGGGGTAACGCTGTTTACGCTATCGGCAGGCTGGCTCACGGTGAGTCGCTGCCTCTGCTTCTGAGCCTGGCCGGTGATGCAAGCGAATGGATCAGGTTGCAGGCTGTGCAAGCGCTTTATGCCTGTGCTGACCAGTCAGCGATTCCTGACATCCGAAACATGCTGAAGCATGAGTCTTTCCCCAGGATCAGGGTGGAAATTGTTAAATTATTGATGAAATTCGACCCTTCACTTGAGGAAATGCTTCTGATCGTGGATGGGGCCGTTGACAAAGAAGAGGTTCTTCCATTAGTCCTGCAACTGCAGCCCAGATTTTCAGACAGGAATGTGAAGGAGCGTATTCTTGACGCAGTCGTCAGCCGTTTTCCGCAATACGGCCCGTTTTTCGGGGGTCAGGGAATCTTTGACCTGAATGCTACCGGTGATCTGGAATGGGTTGAGAGCCTGCTGCGAGCGTTTCCCTCCAGCAGTGTCGTTTCAATGCTGGCCAGACACTATGTCGAATCCGATGACGATCGTTGCGAGTTGCTGCTTCTGGATTTGAAAAATGACAAGAAACTCAGGACGATCATTGATGAAGAGCTGGAAAAACTGGCGCGTTAAAATAGTTGACCGTTACCTGCTGGCTGAGATGCTGCCGCCCTTTTTTTTTGGAATTTTCCTGTTCCTGGCAATTTTTCTGATCGACATTTTCATGGAACTGACCAACATGATTATTAACAAGGGCGTTGATGGAATGGATGTTGCGAAGTTCTTTCTATACAGCCTTCCGGCCTTGCTGGTGCTGGTGTTTCCCATGGGTCTGCTCCTCGGGGTTGTCATCTCCCTCGGACGGCTTTCATCAGACTCTGAACTTGTAGCTCTCAAAGCCAGCGGAATCAGTTTTGTGCGTATTGTCGTTCCTGTGCTGTGTTTGTCCATTTCTTTGAGCCTGTTCTCCTTTTTCATCAATGAAAAGGTGGTCCCGTACACAAACCAGAAACGAGCTGCGCTGCAGCGGCAGATTTTATTAAAGAAACCTCTGCCTCAGATCGTTTCCGGCGAATTTAAAAGCAGCAATGAAGAGCGCGCCGTTTATGCGGAGAGGGTTGAAAAAGGTGAACTGCGCGGAGTGACGATGATCGAGTATTACAAGAACAGTTTCCCGGTCGTGTTGCAGGCTGACAGGGGAAGATTCTCAGGCGAGAGATTTACCTTTGAGGACGGCTATCTCTATTTTTTTGAACGCGGATCGGATCTGACTAAGCAAATTCGATTCCAGCTTATGCACAGACCCCTGAAAATGGAGCTTGGCGATTACAGGGAAGGGGCCAAGAGTACCAGAGAAATGCCATATAGCGAACTTAAGGGCAAAATCATTGAGTACCGTGGCATGGGGCTGAATGTAGACAATCTTCGCTACGAGCTGCACATGAAGACATCACTGCCCTTTGCCTGCTTTGTCTTTGTCCTGCTCGGAGCCCCTCTGTCTTTTGTGCCGAGCAGAAACTCCAGGGCTATAGGTACTGGTTTATCGATTGTAATTATCTTTTTTTACTATATATTATTATCAGCGGGAAAGGCCATGTATATGGCGAATCTTGTTTCTCCGCTGGTTGGGGCTTGGGTGCCCAATGTGATAGTCGGGATTGCGGGAGGAGCGCTGGTGTGGCGGGCAAGAAGGTAATTCCGGGTGGATTTTTCGTTTCTTTTGAAGGACCGGAAGGAAGCGGAAAAAGCACACAGATCAGTCGCCTGAAGATGTATTTCGAGCAGGCAGGGTATTGTGTGGTTGTGACCAGGGAACCTGGCGGAACGAGGATTTCCGAAAAAATCCGCGATCTTCTTCTGGACCCTTCCTGTAGCGAAATGCTGCCTGGGACCGAACTGCTTCTGTATGCGGCTTCCAGGGCACAGCATCTTGGTCAGGTGATTCAGCCTGCTCTTAAAAGTGGTTCTTTAGTGATATGCGACAGGTTTCATGATTCGACCACAGCCTATCAGGGCTTTGGAAGAGGGATAGACACGGAACTCATCCGGAATGTGCACTGTATTACATTGAACGGGATTCTGCCTGCCCTGACTTTCATTCTTTGCGTGGAAGTGGCCACAGGATTGAACAGAGCCCGAACCAAAAGCGAAAGCGGACACGGGCACAATGGTGGAGACAGGCTGGAACAGGAAAATCTGTCTTTTCACAACCGGGTGATGGCAGGATATAAATGGATTGCTCAGCAGGAACCTGAGCGGGTGGTGCTGGTCCGTGAGGGAAGCATTGAAGAAACCGGCAACAGGCTGATTACTGAGATAGAGCGCCGGATCAGGGGGAAATCATGAGAATCACCTCAGACAAGGATATTCAGGAGATCAAAGACAAAGGGCGCAAGTCCAGCTTGAAAAAAAGCGATTCTTCTTTTGCCGATATACTGGAATCCGAATCTGACAGGCAGTCTGTCGAAAAGCTGAGAAGGCTGCTTGATGATGTTGAAAAAAGCGGTAAGGATCTGGCGTATTTCCGAACCAGCGATTCTCTCAGGAGATATAAGGAACAGGTCAAGTATTTTGTCGGAGAACTGCTCAAGCACTACAAAAGCAAAGTGACTAAGGGAGCAGTCGAAAAAGACGGCCGGGAAAAGATCTATCACCTTGTGGAACAGATCAACGGCAGGCTGGAGAGTTTCACTGAAGAAGCGCTTTCCAGCATGAAAAGCAGCGCAGATATTATGGCGGCCTTAGAAGAAATTCGCGGGTTGATGGTGGACACTTTTGCATAGCATCAAGGAAGATGTATTCTTCATTACAGGTCTATCTGGAGCCGGCAGGAGCCAGGTGCTCAGGTTTCTCGAAGATATCGGTTTTTTCTGCATTGACAATCTTCCTCCGCTGCTGATTGATAAACTCCTTTCAGTGGCAGGAAGTTCCAGCCTCAGAGACCGAAAGATTGCCATGGGGATAGATATCCGCAGCCGTGAGTTCTTCGATGGCTTCCATTCTGTGCTGACTATCCTTAAACAGAAAGGGGTCAGATACAGGCTCTTGTTCATTGACGCCCACGATGAGGTGCTGGTCAAGCGTTTTGGAGAAACCAGGCGCGAGCATCCACTGGTCGGAGAAGGTTCCCTGCTGGAAAAGATCGGACGCGAAAGGGAATTGCTTGTTGAGTTTAAAACCATGGCTGATGATGTCATTGATACCTCTGAAACGACAAGCAAGGAACTCTGGTCCATGCTCAGAGGCATGTTTCTGGCTGACATCAAGGACAGTTTCTATGTGAATCTGATCAGCTTCGGATTTAAATACGGTGTACCGATCTCCTCAAACCTGGTGTTTGATGTGCGGTTCATTCCAAATCCGTTTTATCTTCCCGGTCTGGGCGGACAGAACGGTAATGACGATGGAGTCAAGGACTATGTCATGGGACACAGGGTTGTCAGAAAATTCATCAAGAGTATCTTCTCTATGATTGTTTATCTGGTCCCGCACTATCAGTCAGAAGGAAAAAATTCGCTGGAAATCGCTTTTGGGTGCACTGGTGGGCAGCATCGCTCAGTGGCGATCGCCAATCAGCTGAGGCTTTTGTTGAGCGACAGGTTTCGCGCCAATGTTTTTCATCGAGACCTTGAGGGGGATGACGGCAGCCATGAAAAAAACAAGCGTCACTGACATCAGATCTTTGAAAGGCATGCGCCGGATCGTTGCTTTGACGGCCTATGATTGCACCATGGCTAAGCTGGTGGCATCCGGGGGCGCCGACATTCTCCTGGTAGGGGATTCTCTGGCCCAGTGTGTCAAGGGGGAAGAAACAACACTCAGTGTCACACTGGAAGAGACCATCTATCACACCCGCAATGTGGTCAAAGGGGCGGGAACAGCTCTGGTGGTAGCAGATCTTCCTTTTATGAGCTACCAGGTTTCAACAGAGCAGGGCCTGTCCAATGCCGGCCGGGTAATGAAGGAAACCGGATGTCAGGCCGTCAAGATGGAAGGAGGCAGCCCTGAACGGTGCGAGTTGATCAGCCGCTGTGTCGAATCAGGCATTCCTGTTATGGGTCATATTGGGCTCACACCACAGTCTGTCAATGCATTCGGAGGGTATGTGGTGCAGGGCAGGAGTGATGACGAGGGAAAGAAGATCTTTGATCAGGCCTTGAATATAGAGCGCGCCGGGGCTTTTTCCATTGTTCTGGAGTGTATCCCTTATCAGCTGGCAAAGAACATCACCCTGCGTGTTTCATCTCCAACGATCGGGATTGGTGCAGGCCCGTATTGCGATGGTCAGATCCTGGTAATCAACGATCTTCTCGGCATGTCGTTCTGGGAGAAAAAACCTCGTTTTGTCAAGGTATATGATGATATTGCTTCTAAAATTATCGGGGCTGTCAGTTCCTTCCGTGATGATGTCGTAAATGGGGAATACCCCGAGATCAAGCACAGTTATAAGGGAGTGGATGGTGAAAACGGTCAGCAGGATTGATCTGCTGAGAAAAAGTATTGGCCAGGCCCGATCCGCTGGAAAATCGATTGGTTTCGTGCCGACCATGGGCTTTCTCCATGACGGGCATTACTCTCTGATCGATCGCGCCCGCAGGGACAACGGGCTCGTGGTGGTGAGTATTTTTGTTAATCCCATGCAGTTTGGACCGTCAGAAGATCTGGCCGCTTATCCAAGAAATTTACCCGGAGACAGTTCAGGTTGCATGAAACATGGAACGGATCTTCTTTTTCTGCCGCAGGAAGATGCGGTTTATCCAAAGGGTTTTTCCACCTCTGTCGAGGTTTCCGGTATTTCTGAAACCCTGTGCGGAAAATCCAGACCCGGTCATTTCCGTGGTGTGGCGACTGTAGTTCTTAAGCTTTTTAATCTGGTTCAGCCGGACCGCGCCTATTTCGGGCTCAAGGACTTTCAGCAGTTTCTGGTCATCAGCAGGATGGTCCGGGATCTGGACCTGAATCTGGAAGTCATCGGCTGTCCTACAGTGCGCGAACCTGATGGCCTGGCCCGCAGCTCGCGCAATGTGTATCTGACTCCTGAGCAGAGGCGGGAATCCTGCCGCATCAGTAAAGCCCTGTTCCAGGCCCGTGATGATGTGAAGAAAGGCGAAGCGCAAGCTATCAACATCAAAGCTATGATCGAGAAGCATATTACGCTGATTCCGGACAGCCGGATCGATTACATAAGTATCTGTGACGCGGATAGCCTGGAAGAGCTGGAAAAAATCGACCGCAGGGCTGTGGTTTTAGTGGCCTGCCATGTAGGCAAAGCCAGGCTGATCGACAACATCCTGCTCAATCCCTGACCAGACAGGAGTCATCATGGACAGGATGTCGGCGCAAGAACGGATCAGAAAGCTCTCCACAGCCCTTCATCATCATAATCACCTTTATTATGTGAAAAATAAGCCGGAGATCAGTGATCATGAATTTGATCTGCTGCTTTCCGAACTCATCAGTCTGGAGAAACAGTTTCCGGAGTTTCGCACCGTAGATTCACCCAGCATGAGGGTCGGGGGAGAACCGGCCGAGGGGTTTGTAAAGTTCAGGCACGAAGTCGCCATGCTGTCACTGGATAATACTTACAGCAGGGAAGAACTGGCTTCTTTCGACAGGCGTGTTCGCGAATCTCTTGCTGTTTACGAGTGCGAATACTTTGCTGAACTGAAGATCAATGGTTTATCAGTGTCACTGTCTTATCAGAAGGGCATACTGGAAACCGCGGCTACCAGAGGTGATGGTGAAACCGGAGAGAAGATAACGGCCAATGCCAGGCGTATCAGGAGCATCCCCCTGAGGCTGGCTGTCCCTGAAACCATCATTGTCAGAGGAGAGATTTTCATGCCCCTTGGTGTTTTCCGTTCTCTCAACGCAGCAAGGGAAGAATCCGGCGAAGAACCGTTTGCCAATCCGCGGAATGCCGCTGCAGGCACTGTCAGGCAGCTTGACCCGGCAGTTGTGGCTGAGCGCAGGCTGGATGTTTTCGTGCATTCCTTTGGCAGAAGCGAAGCATTTGAGATCACTACGCAGGAGCAGCTGTTTCTATCCCTGGAATCTTTAGGGATGAGAGTCAATCCATTTGGCAGGAAATGCAGAGGCATCAATGAAGTGATGGCCTTCTGCGATGAGTGGGAAGAGAGACGCAGAGAGCTTGATTATGAGATTGATGGCGTAGTGGTCAAGGTCAATGATTTTAAGGCGCAGAACACGCTGGGAGCGACCTCCAAATCCCCCCGCTGGGCAATAGCCTTCAAGTATAAGGCCCCGAGCGCACTGACGCGCGTGAGGGCGGTTGTTTTTCAGGTTGGCAGGACAGGAACGATTACTCCTGTTGCTGAATTGGAGCCAGTTCGACTGGGAGGAGTGACTGTGTCACGCTCCACTTTGCACAATTTCGATGAGGTGGAGCGCTTAGGCCTGATGGAAGGGGATTTTGTCGAAGTCGAACGCGCCGCTGAGGTTATTCCTCATGTGACAAAGGTGTTTCCTGACAGGCGTGACGGCACACAGAAACCAGTGAACATGCCGGACAGGTGCCCGGCATGCGGGGGGAGCACTGAACGCCACGGGGTGTTTCTGCGCTGCGTGAGTAGGGGATGTCCCGAGAGACTCAAGCGCAGGATCGGCAATTTCGCGTCCCGCGCTGGTATGAACATCGATCATCTGGGACCGGCCATCATCGAGGAACTGGTAACCCGTGGCCTGGTACGGGATATCGATGACCTGTACCGGCTGAAACTTGAAGACATGGAGCTTCTTCCCAAATTCGGCGGGAAGAGTGCGGTCAACCTGCTTCAGTCTATCGAAAAAAGCAAGTCCAATGATCTCTGGCGCCTGATATCCGGACTGGGGATACCCGGTGTAGGAGAGCACCTGTCCGAGGTTCTGGCCAAACGCTTCATAACGCTTTCAGCATTGATGAGCGCTGATCAGGATCAACTGCTGGCTGTAAATGAGGTCGGTCCGCAGACTGCAGAAGCTTTAATTGCGTTTTTTAATGATCCGCAGGTCAGGCGTATGATTGAAAATCTGAGCGGGGCGGGCCTGAATTTTAACTGTCTGGCGACTCAGGGGGTGTTTTCCGGAAAAACCTTTGTTGTGACAGGCACTCTGTCGGAAAACACCAGAGACGGCATTCACAGTCTGATCAGGCGGCTCGGCGGAGAGGTGAAAAATGCGGTTTCCCGAAAAACCGACTATCTGGTGGCAGGGGAAAACGCCGGTTCCAAGCTGGATCAGGCGCGCAAGCTGGGAGTCGCTGTGATCAGCGAGGAGGAATTCCGGCGGTTGCTGGGGTAAAGCCAGGTTTGAAACTTACACAAAATTTCACTGGCATCCGCCTGAATAATGGATAGCATTGAAAAAAGCTTATCAGGGGGACTGCCATGCTTCATTTCAGGTTAATTTTTGTGCTGCTGGCAACCATGCTGGCTTCCGGCCTTTACGCAGGCAAAATCGTGTTCGAATCCGACCGCGACTGGAACAGTGAAATCTATATCATGAACGATGACGGCACGAATCAGACCCGGCTGACTGAAACAGTCAAGGTTCGGGAATGGAACCCATGTCTTTCAGACGATGGCACCAGGATCGTGTACTGCTCAGACGCAGATTCTGATGCTGACCTGTATCTGATGAACGCTGACGGCAGCGATAAGCATAAGGTGTTCGACAATGACTACAACGAGACCTCCCCGAGTTTTTCTCCGGATGGTACAAAGATCGTGTTCGTGTCCACCATGCATCAGGATTATGAAATCTACACGATCAATGTTGACGGCACTGACCTGACGCGCATTACTGCAAGCAAGGGCTTAGACACCTGCCCGTCCTTTTCGCCTGACGGCAAAAAAATCCTGTTTTCATCCGAGCGCGGCGGAAGGATCCAGATCTGGCTCCAGGACCAGGAAACAGGCTCTGCGACAAGGCTGACCAGTGGTACGGAAGGGAATCTGAGCCCATGTTTCTCGCCTGACGGCACAATGATCAGTTATCACTCTCTGCGCTACATCTATGAGGAGCTGTTCGTCATGGACCTGGCCACCAAGACCGAAAGAAAGGTCTACAGGGCTCATGTCAGTGTGTACGGTCCATGCTTCTCGCCCGACAGCCAGGCATTGTGCTTTGCGGCTGACGCAGCGGACGATTATGATCTGGAGCTGTACACCATGAAACTGGACGGGACAGGAATAACCAAGCTGACGGCCACTGAGCGCAGCAGCATGAGCCCGAGCTGGAAATAGCTTTCTCCTCAATCGGAATTTGAAAAGGGGTTCCTGCAGGAATCCCTTTTTTTATAGCTTTTATCCGGCTAAAAAAGCAATGGGAACTGATTAAATCTGGCAATGGCGCGAGATTCTTTGATCAGTTAAAGATCAATTAACTGTAAAGGTCAAGGATGCAATGGGGTCAGGGCTTGGGAGTGCAATGGGGTCAGGGCTTGAAATTAGTAAAAATATAAAGTAAACTCAACACCATGGCGAGACATCTGCGCATTCAGTATCCCGGAGCTGTATGCCACGGGAAAAACCAACTGGGAAATTTGCTCCTATTGCCTGACAAACATACATTCTGAATGAATCGTAAAATCCCGCAGTATAGAGTATAGAAAGAAGCTCGAAACCTGGCGATCTACAAGGCTCATGTCCAGCACGGATATCTGCTGAAAGAGATAGCCCAGTTTCTTGGGACACATTATTCAACAGTGAGTAAGGTTTTCCTGAAATCCGCACCGACACAGCGATTGCGCTCAAGAATTACTAATTTCAAGCCCTGACCCCACGCCCCCCCCTGACCCCACGCCCCCCCCCAGGGCTGAAAGCGCTCTCTGATAGTTGTCGTCCTAGACCGCGTCGAAGAGCTCGATCTCCAGGGGTCCGGCGGACAGCGAGCAGGCAGTTGCGAGCAGGAGGATAAAGATCAGTTTCATGTTACCTATTGTACAGGAAAATGCAATATATGTCTGCACGCGCAGTGTAGGGGCGAAGCATGCTTCGCCCGTACGAAAGGTGAAATTCAATGGCTCCACAGGGCTGACAAAGGAAAAAGCCCGCTGCAGCGCGGGCTTTTTCTGTTGATCTTCGTTGCAGCCGGCCTTAGTTCGGCCAGTTGTTGTCCGAATTCAGCATCACATAGTTGTTGTGCACATACCCGTGCCTGCCTGAAGGTGTAGTGATCTCGTACCACCAGGTTTTTCCTTCCATGTCCCACCACTTGTAGTGCACGGTTACCCCGGCCTGGTTGCCGAGATTGACCACTGCCGGGTAGCTTGTGCCGGGTCCGGTGCGCACTGTGACCTTGCTGTCGGTCGTGATGTGTCCGTCTTTCGCGATTTTGACCGGGGGCGGCGAAACTGCGAACGGCCAGGTGACTTGCAGAATCGAGGCTTTCAGGTAACCCATCTTCTCGTATCTTGCGAACACGCGGTACCAGTCGCTGACTTTCTCCATGACCACGACTTTTTCGCCTTTGGACACAGATGTCACGCTGCTCCATGATTTGCCCGGTCCCTGATACACGGTAGAGGAGGAAGTGGTGGTGCCGATGCGCTGCTTGGTATTGTTAAGCTTGAATTTCAGAATCTGCGAGGACACGGTCTTACCGCTGTGCTTCAGTTCCAGCTTCAGAGCCACAGTGTAATCGAGCATGGCGTCTGATTTGACTTTGCCGAAAGAGAAGCTGGCGCTGCCGGACTTCCGGGCTGCGATTTTTGTGGCCTTGTATGGACCTTCGGCCACTTCCACACCCTCGGACGATGATGTAGTGGCGTACTGGAAATCCATGGAATCCACGAATCCGAAGTTGACGGCCGACACTTTGACAGTCAGTTTTTCGCCCACAGTATACAGACTGTCGCCGTTTTCCTCGCTGACTGAAGCCATGTTGATTTCCAGCACCGCGTTTTCATGATAGTGCTTGTCGGCGGCAGCGATGCCTGCGGTCTTGCCTTTGGCGAATGACGGAGGATAAACTTCGGCAGTCACTTTATCGTATCCGGCTTTATAACCCTTGTCGTAGAGCTTTTTGCAGGCGTCCTGGAATCCCTGAGCATGCCCGTCTTTGCGGCCTTTTTCCAGCCCGCGCTGGCGCTCGTAGGAGTATTCCATAGCCTCGTATGAGTAATAATAATCCCTGTAGTAACGGTCGTATGCTTCCTGATAACCTTCGCGGTATCCTTCGTCCTTGCCCTTGCCGAAACCGTCCCTGTATCCTTCCTGGTAATAGTACTGATAGGCAGTCTGATAGGCCTGATGGTAGGTTTCCTGATAGCCCTGCTGCCTGGCACTGCTGTAAGCGGCATTGTAACCGTCCTGATATCCCCTGTCATAACCCTGCTTATAGTCTGCGGCATCGTCTTTGGTGGCTGTGTTGCGCAGAATCATCAGGTCCATGTCTTCATAGACCATCAATGAATCGATGCCTGATTCCCTGACTTCAGCCCTGGGGTTTTCGTTCCAGAAGGAATCCTTGAATTCCTTTTCTTTTTCTGCGAAACCGGCTTTGTATCCGGCGTTGAATCCGTTCTGGGTTTCGATCTCAGCCGCGTCTTTGCTGCCTTTGGCAAAGCCCTTTTCGTATGAGTCGGTCTGCTCGCCAGCCTGGTAGCCGACCGGATATGTCTCATTGTAGCCGGTCTTGTATCCTTCATTGTAGCAGCGCTTCTCACCTGCCACCCTGCCATCGACTGAGCCCTTGCTTGTGCCGTCTGACTGCCCCTGCCTGAGGCCTTCCTCGCGGCCTTCTCGTTCGCCGTCCCGTTTTCCAGCGTCAAAGCCTTCGCGTTCGCCGTCTGAACGGCCACGCCACTCGCCGTCCCTGCGGCCTTCGGACTGGCCATCGCTTAATCCTCGGAAATAGCCGTCATTGCGGCCGTTGCTGAAACCTGCTGTGTAGCCGTTCTGCCAGGCCTGACTGTTGGCTGCAGGCAGAGATGCAGTGATTACGAAGAGCGAAAGAAGGCATATCAATTTGATCGCACTCATGAAAACCTCCAGGTCCGGATTTTGAACGACCAGATTCCTATGAACAGACAATACCCGGAAAAACACCCTTCCGGCGCATCAATCAGCATCAATCGAAAACTGGTCAGGGTTGCGAACTGAGAGCATGCAATGAGTGCAATGGGGTCAGGAGTGCAAGGGTGCGTGGGGTCAGGGCTTGCTGAAATCCATACCGACACAGCGATTGCGCGCAAGAATTACTAATTTCAAGGCCTGACCCCACGCATCCCTGATTTCAAGCCCTGACCCCACGCATCCCTCTGACCCCACGCATCCCTTATAGCTTTTTCACTGTTGCGGCCAGCGCTTTTCCTGCGGCGCGTGCCTTTTTCAACACATCTTTATGCTGTTCGATGTCATCGATCCCACGCGTGCCACCGGCGATCAGCACCTTTGTCACATCCAGTCCCAGCATTTTCAGCATACCGGCCGTGTGCTTGAAATAGGAATTGAAGGAGTTTGTGACAGGCTGGCCTTGTGTGAAGGCCAGGATTGTCGGTTTGACGGATTTCAGCCTGGGCGCGAATTCGGGGTCCAGCAGCGCCACTAAGCGGTCGACAAAGGTCTTCGTCTGTGAAGACATCTGCCACATGTAAACAGGAGATGCTATTATCAGGCCGTCTGATTCGTGGATCTTGAGATACATTTCCTGCATGTCATCATCAATCAGGCAATTCTCGTGTTCTCGGCAGTTGTGGCAACTCCGGCACGGGTTGATCTTTTTATCCACGAGATGAATGATCTCGGTTTTTGCCCCTGCTTCAAGGGCTCCAGCGATAATCTCCCTGACCAGTCTTGCGGTATTGCCTTCTTTTCTGGGGCTGCCGACAAAAGCTGTGATTTTCATATGGACTCCTTTTGAAACAACTCCGAAGCTGAGTGAGTGTTGTCCGGATTTTCTCAAGTATAAACAGCATAATGCAATCGTGATATATTTGCGAATCATATGCAGGGAAGAATAATGGGTCGCGTGGTATGCTGAAGCATTGAAAGTCTTGCGATTCTAAGAAATGGTCTGCTCGTGATTTTTTATAACCGGTATGCTATATTCATATTGACGGGTTACGGGCGATCAACTTAGCGGGAGATACAGTGGCTAAAAGCCTGCAGATCAGCATCATGGTTCAAAAGGACGGAGAAGAGTATTTCGCTTTCTGTCCTGAACTGCGCAGCTGCAGATCGCGCGGTATAACTTATAATCAGGCTATGGATAAACTCAAGGCTACAATCCGCAGCTATATTACCGAAGTTCACGGCGAAATCGGAAATGTGGAGTTTCACGAGGATCTGATGGATCCTGTCGCTCCAGGCTCGGATCAACATTACATTAATTAATTACCGACCTATTTTCATGATGATGCAATAGTTGGTGTCTGTGTTGAAGGTGTACCCACCCTCATCCGTTCCAGCGATGAACCGGTCCGGTCGTTTCTGATCCAGAATCTTTCTCAAACGCGAGATGTTCATTCTGAAGGTGTTTGCGTCAGCCTCAGGGTCGTATTTCCGTTCCCAGACCTTTGGGTATACATCTGAAGCTCTACGGACCTCGCCAGGGATGGAAACGAACTCCCAGAACAGTTTGACCATGGCCCTTTTGTTGAAAAAGTCAATTTCATGTCCATCGACAGTCAGATTTTTCCCGGCGAAATCAGCGACGATATCAAAATTCCCGGTCCTGTTCAGCAGGTCCGACAATTTATCCCGGCTGATGATCTCTTTGTCTGAGCCGTGCCTGAACACCAGGAGTTTCTGCGCCAGCTCGGCGGTTTTTTCTTCCAGCCAGCAGCTCTCATCCTCGAACATTTTTCTTGTGTCAGGGGACATGTCTTCAAGGAGATGGTTCAATACTGCACGCTGTTCGGCGGCTTCTTCCGCTTTGCCGAGGAGGCGGCATGTTTTTTCCCAGAGGAGGTGCAGATCATAAGTCGCCATTACAGGGCATTCAGTACCCTTGATCATATGTTCCAGTTCCTGCAGGCGGGTGTAAGCCTGTTCCACTGAGCCTGAAACCAGCAGAAATTCAATGAAATTGCACATGATCTGGACTTTGAAGACCATGTCTTCGAAATCGCCTAAGAATTCCAGCGCTCCAGACAGAAATTTCTCGGAGCTTTTCAGGTCTTCCATGTGCAGGTACGCCACCCCGATCATACTCATGTTAAGTGCCTGCCCGTACTTCAGGCCCATGCGGCGGTTAAGCTCCAGGCCCTTGTGATAGGTGTCAATGGACTCACGGTAAGAGCCTGATTTGAAGAGGATCTCACCCAGCAGGGAATAGCATGTGCGCTCTCGGTAGGTATCACCTGTATCCTGAGCGATGCATAGAGCTTCCTCTGCACAGACACGGGCTTCGGGAAAACGCTTCATCATCAGCAGTACCATTCCTTTTCGATACAGCGTATTGGAGATCCAGTTTGAGGCTCCTATGCTTCTGAAACCCTCCAGAGCGCCGTCAACCAGAGTCAGAGCCCGATCCATCATGCAGTTCATATAGCAATATGAAGAGTAATACATTTCGCAGGAAGCTTTGATAATGGGATACTTTTCCAGGTCCGGCCATTCCGTGATCTTTTCGAAACAGATTCTTGCAGTTTCCATGTTGCCCAGATAAATGTAGCTGATGGCGATTTTCAGCTGCACGAACATACGCTTTTTTTCGTCCCTGCAGACTGACAGGCATTTCTGAAACATGTCCAGAGCCTGAGCCCCGTTACCCCGGCTGTCGTGGAGCATGGCTGTCAGGAAAAGGCGGTCCGGGTTGTCGACATGGGAAAGGGCTTTCTCAGCTTCCTCGTAGCTTCCGAGCAGAATCAAATGGCTGGCGATAGCGCTGCGCAGGTCAGGCATGCGATAGTCACCCGTGGCAAGTTCTTTTTGCAGCAAATGCGCGATGTCTTTGGAAATATCCTGCAGGTAGAGATTGATTTCAGCGAGATCGATCAGGGCATCAACTGCTCTTTCGCGCTCTGAGGCGCTGTTGTAATGAAAATATGCTTCACGCAGGGCTTCGATATCATGGTAAAAGTTGTGATGCAGGAGCTCAGCGGCTTCCAGGTGCAGGCAGCGGGCCTTTTCCTTGCCCTCCTGTCTGAGTATGAATCGCCGCAGCAGGTCGTGCAGCGACAATCTGCCGGACGGATCGAATTCCACTAAGCAGCTTTGCCAGAGACGGTCCAGTATGAGGGGGGCATTCTCTCCGGCCAGCATGGTCACTACCTCCCGGGTGACGGGTGCCCTGAAGGCTGAAAGTACTTTCATCACTGCTTTGACATCATCGCTCTGGGAATGCCAGAGCAGGTCTGACAGGTATTTTTCCAGGTGCGCATCGACATTTTCGCGTTTTTCCAGCTCGTTCAGAGAGAGTTTGCCGGTCATCAGGAGTCCGCAGATGATCTTGACCGAAAAAGGATGACCACCGGCCAGATCATGGATAATGCGTATAGCGCCAGATGCTGGGGGCTTCATCCCCTGGAAACGAAAAATGGATTCCACCATGACGGCCGTCTCGTTCTCAGCCAGTCCTTTGAGCACATAAAGAAAAACATCTGGAAAAATCAGTGCATCAAGCTCAGGCTTTTTGCGCGAGAAAAACACGATGTGGGCTTTTTTCATCAAAGCGGCATGGGCGAATAAAGCCAGAGTCCCCCGGCACTCAACAAACTGGAAGTCGTCAATGAAAAGAGTCAGCTCTTTTTCCTCTAAAAAGACGCAGAGCTGTTCAGGTCCTCCACGGGTAGAGCGCAGGTCTTTTTTACTGTAGCTGTGATCCAGCAGATTGAACAGCTCTGTGTAAAAATCCTGATCATCCCAGCCGAACAGGCAGTGGAAAAAGATGATTTTCCGGCCATCAGAGGCCAGATATTCTCTCAGGGAGTCGGCAAGACGGCTTTTGCCCATGCCGGCGATACCGACCACTACCGAGCAGGGCGATGACAGGACCTTGTTCCTCAGAAATTCGATGTCTGCGGTACGGTCACAGGTTGGGATGCTTCCGGTGTTCATGACATTATTCTATCTGGAGCCGGGTGATTTGTCCATGGCTCGTGACAGGGCATACCCATACATCAGATCCACATGAGAAGCATACATATTCCGGCTGCGGCAGCATGCCATGATCTCGAGTAGAATCAGGCAGCCGCAGGGGAGAGTGTCGGCCCGATTCGGGTCCATGCCTGGCAGTCTGCGGCGTTCTAAAAGAGGCAGAGCTGAGATCCTCTCGTAAATAGACTTGAGGCGGTCAAATGATATGACATGTCCCTGGACGAGGGAGGCTGAAAATTCCGGCAGCCTGAGATCAACTGAGGCCAGAGTAGTGG
>JAQTRI010000308.1 GCA_028711905.1 Candidatus Wallbacteria bacterium
TGTTCTGCTTTCATCAGGCAGTGGCTGGTCTTTTTCCAATTACATGAAGCTTTTTTCCGACAGGGTCTTCAGAACAAGCGTATCAAATACCATGATTATAACCGGGCTGGGACTTGTGGTTCAGCTGGGGCTGGCCATGACTCTGGCACTTTTCCTGACACGCGCTTTTGCAGGCAGGGGATTTTTCCGCACCATTGTGCTGACACCACTTGGCATTCCCACAATCGTTTCAGCGACAGTCATGACCTATATCTTCGATTCCAGAGGCTACCTGAACGAACTGCTCCTGCGCATCGGCTTGCTGAGCGACACACCAGTGGACTGGGCCGCAGGCGGGTGGGTGTCGATTTTTATGATCGTGTTTGCCGACACCTGGAAAGTGCTGCCTCTTCTTGTGCTTCTGCTGACAGCCGGACTCGAGTCCATACCTGATAGTGTGCACGAAGCCTGCAGGATCGATGGGGCCGGACCTGTGTTCAAGTTTTTCACGATCACCCTGCCTCTTCTGAAACCGCATATCACCATTGCTTTGATCCTCCGCGCTATCGATGCTTTCAGGATTTTTGAGCTGCCATTGATCCTGGCGGGCACATCATCGCTGCCCGTGGTTTCCACTTTCACATTTGCCGAATATGCGCGGCAGAATTACCACTCTTCAGCAGCCAGCGCAACGATCCTGACCACAATCATCATGGTATTCGTGTTCGGGTATCTCTGGATTTCCGAGAAGGGCGGGGACTGATGCAAGGGAACAGACGCGGAATCTGGAAGCTGATTCTTTTGTACCTTTCACTTGGGATGGTGTCTCTGATCATTCTTTATCCCATTTTACTCATGCTGCGTATTTCACTGATCTCACCCGAAGAGTTTTTCCGGCCTGACAAGGCTCTGCTCATAGGACCGGGATGGACACTTGAGCACTGGAAGGGTGTGTTCGGATCAGGCCTGCTCTGGCCCGCTCTCTATAAAAGCCTTTACATCGCCACAGTTACTACAGTTATGGCGGTTCTGCTGGCCGCTCCAGCCGCGTATGTCATCTCCCGCACAGGACGCAGATGGAAATATATTCTGATCATGTCGCTGTTTATTTCCCGCATGTTTCCTGAAGTGGGAATCGCGCTTCCGGTCAGTGTCCGTTTCTTGAGCTGGAACTTAGTGGACACTTATCTTGGAATAGTGCTGGCCCATCTGATCAAGGTGCTGCCCTATGTGGCCTGGATTCTGGTTGGAACCTTTGAGGCCATTCCCCGCTCTCTGGAAGAGGCTTCGTTTGTGGACGGGGCCGGAAAGCTTGCCACTCTCAGGCGCATCGTTTTTCCGGTTTCCATGCCTGGTATCGCTGTGGCGGCCATGCTGGTCTGGCTCGAATCATGGAATGAATTTACTTATGCCCTGTACCTGACTGTGTCGGAAAACACCCTGCCACTGCAAACATACTATTATCTGAATCGCGGCGGTATTTTCAATTCCGCGGCCTATGCCACGATCATCACAGTCCCTGTAATTGTGATGACCTTTATTCTGCAGCGCCATCTGAAAGCCGGCATGCTGGCCGGAGGAGTGAAATAGGAGGAAATATGGCCAGAGTGCTGCTTCAGAAAATCAGGAAAAAATACACCAACGGGTTTGAAGCTGTGCACGGTATCGACCTGGAAGTGGCTGACGGTGAGTTCATGGTTTTAGTCGGACCGTCCGGATGCGCCAAGAGCACTACACTGCGCATGGTGGCCGGGCTTGAAGATATCTCCTCAGGAGACCTCCTGATCGGTGAGCGCAGAGTCAATGATCTGTCCCCGTCTGACAGGAACATTGCCATGGTGTTCCAGGACTACGCCCTTTATCCGCATATGAGTGTTTATGAAAATATGGCTTATGGTTTGCGCATCAGGAAATACAAGCGGGAAGAAATCGACCGGAGGGTCAAAAAAGCCGCGGGCATATTGGGGCTGGAAGAGCAGCTGGAACGCAAGCCGAAAGCCCTGTCCGGCGGGCAGCGGCAGCGCGTGGCAGTGGGCAGGGCTATTGTGCGAGAACCCGATGTTTTTCTCTTTGACGAGCCTCTTTCCAACTTAGACGCCAAGCTCAGGGTCCACATGCGCGCAGAGATCATCAGGATTCAGAAAGCGCTGGGCACGACCATGATCTATGTCACTCACGACCAGGTGGAGGCCATGACCATGGGCGACCGCATCTGTGTGCTCAACTCAGGCCGCATCATGCAGGTGGCGGCTCCGCTTGAACTTTATGATTTTCCGGCCAACAGGTTTGTAGCTACTTTCATCGGTTCTCCTGCCATGAACATCATCAGGGGACAGCTGAAAAAAGACGGAAACAACCTGGCGTTCATGAACCAGACCATGAAACTCACTGTCCCGCCGGGAAAATCAGGATTTCTGGAATCATACAACGGGAAAGAGATTGATCTGGGATTGAGGCCGGAGCATATAAGTATTGATATGTCCGGCAAAGCGGCAGCTGATGTGGTGACCGGAGAAGTAGGAATCATTGAGCTGATGGGTAATGAAAAAATCATTCACGCTGTTGCCGGAGACACCATTATCTGCCGGACAGATCCGCATTGCAGGGCTGAAAAAGGCCGTCCCGCGGGTATGGTTTTCAATATGGACAAGGCGCACTTTTTCGACCCGGAATCCGGAATGAATCTGACTTTGGGATAACCGGCGTGTTTTGCCAAGTTCAAGAACAGGTGATATCTTGTTTCAGACTGATTATGAAGGATTTTGGAGGATCAATGAAAACCATGCTGTGCTTGCTGATTGTTTTTTTGTGTTGTTCGGTCGCTTCAGCTGGAGGACCTGATCGGCAGGTCACAGTTACTTACGGCACTTCATCCCTGTTTGTCGGCATCATGGCGGCACTGTGGGCGTCAAGAACCGGAAGGTCAGGCGTCAAGTGGTTTTTCTTCGGCTGGATTCTGGCACCGATCTGCTGTCTCGTGGCCTGGTTGAAGAACAACGGTGATTATTCCTCGCCTAAGTTTCCGCCTCAAAACTGAAATTTGAGAAGAACATGGGGTCAGAAAAGCGTGCCACATAAGTGGACTCCCGATGCACGCAAAATCCTGACAGACTGCTGGCTTTCCAGGCTCGGCATCTCGGCAGCGCAGTTCTATCCCCTGCTGGGGCAGACTAGTTACAGAAAGACCAGTGATCAGATGCTTTTACTTTTGAGCGTGCTGAACCGCAGTGTTGATGTTCGCTCAGCGTCAGGTGCGCTTGTCAAGCTCTGAGTGCACCAAAGACATTGAACTCGTCAAAGACGCTGCTTTCCTCGAGATATGGCGGGGAAGAGCTGTTTGATTTTGCTGCATTGCAACCACATCGGGATTTGCAACAAATTGTAACTTGACCTGTCTTCAAACCCGGGTAAAATTTGTTAAATACTAGAAAAAAGACCCTGTCCTTCAGATTCCACAGCTAAAACTCTCGTTTTTTTGCAATTGTTGCGTTTTGATACGCATTTTTTCAGAATCAGGAGTTATAGTTGACTAACGACATGAGAAAAAGGGGAAAATCATGATTAAATTATTCGTTTGTTTTCTGATTCTGGCAGTCTGCGGCCTGGTTTCAAGCGGATCAACGGGTGTAAGGCAGCTGGTCAAAGGGTACAGGGCCAATCCCGGCTTGTATTATCATGCTCTGGTTGATGCGGCTCAGAGCGGGCATCTGTCGGAAGTTCTGCGCACCCTTCCGGCAGGTGATGAATCTGCACCGATTCTTATGGAGATCAAGGAATGGCTGTACAGCGAGTGCGCAGGCAGTGGGTCATACCTTTTTTCACTGGAAATTTATTGCGGGATAGAGTGCTGGAAAGATCCTTGCGTTTTTAACTGAGAGGCTGGATCATTATGCCTCAGCCAATTTTCATAATCTTGCTAATGGTCATTAGTGTTGTTGTATCTGAACTGATACTCTTTTTCGAACGAAAAAAAAGGAGAAGCGGCATAGAACGGCGTCCCAGCTTGAACGATGAGCAGATATTAAAAGACTTTTATTACGATTCTAATCTGCCTCCTGAATTGGTTATTCATTACTGGCACAGCATTGCGAGATTGCTAAAAGTTGATGCGGGTAAACTCAGACCTTATGATAAAATTTATGAATTTTGGAAGCTTAAACAAGTTAACTTCCATTCTTACGATGTAGAAGAACTTGAAACATTTATGATTACCGAAACAAACGAAAACCAAGAAGAAGAAAACAAGATTAGCACGGTGGATGAGATGATTCATTTTATTATTAAGAATCGAAGAGCTAAAAAGTGAACTATAGAATGGAATGCGAGAAGATCATGCGGGCATTCCCCGAGGCAGCCCTGCAGGGCCGGATCGGCGTGGTGGTGGCCTTGTTCAATGCCTGCAGATTCAATGATGTGATTGCAGAGGCTGAGAAGCTGCTGGGCATTGCGGGTATCTACGAGGAAGGCCTGCGGTATGTGATCGACAAAGCCAGGGGATACCGTGACAGCAAGGACGAACGGGTGCGAAAAACCATTTCCCTGGTTTCACAGGGAGGTGCGCAGTGAGAGGATTCAAAGGTGTTTTCATGGACAAACATCGGGCGATGCCGGTCAACGGCCATGTCTGTGTAGGGGCGGATCATGATCCGCCCTTGCAGGTCGCAGACCTGCCTCTGCGGAACATCATTTTGGCGATCATGCTGGCATGGTTTCTTGTAGGGGCTGATCCGTGTATCAGCCCGTGTTCGTTGTGTCCCCCGATTTTCGCCTCAGAACCCATCGAATCCCGCCTTTCCCAATATTCCTCCCTGTTTTCCGAATATGTGTCCTTGGAACGCCAGGGCCTGCAT
>JAQTRI010000309.1 GCA_028711905.1 Candidatus Wallbacteria bacterium
GACCTCCTCAACGAACAGCGGGCTGCCCCCGGCATGCGATTCGATCGTAGAAACCAGGTCCTCCGGCAGCTCAGTCGAACCGGCGAGACACTCGATCAGGCTGCGACACAAGCTGGGGCCGAACGGCTCAAGTTGCAGCACGGACATACTGGATTCGGGAAGCGCTCCGAACCGCTCCTGCCAGCCGGGCCTGGCAGTGCAGGCGAACAGCAGCCTTCCCTCTCCCCATTTCAGCAGATGCTGAATCAGTTCCGCTGAAGTCTCATCGATCCATTGGATATCGTCTAAGAAAAAGATGTACGGATCGCGTACGGTCAGATGACGGAACAGCTCTTCCGCAGCCTTTCTCCCGGCCCGGGCCATGTTCGTGACATTGTCTTTCGAAACCGCATCGTCTCCGATTCCGGTCAGTGCGGATAATATTGCGGCGTGTTCCGCCATTTCGTCCCATACCGCCTCACGGGTTTCCAGCACCCTGATCAGTCCGTCAATGCTGGAAGATTCGAACTTTTGCCTGATCAGGGATTTCAGCATGCGGCAGTCGATCCTGACCGAACTGTCGTAAAACACCTGTGTCATGACCAGATTGTAAGGGAGCGCATCGCAGTAACGGTTGAATTCGCGCACGATCCTGCTCTTGCCGAGACCGGGCTGACCCTCAATCACGATCATGCGCGGTTTGCGGCTTGTCTCAGCCTCCCGCAGAATTTCGATGCAGGCGCGATACTCTGCTTCACGGCCGATGAAAGCGGTTTCACGGCCCAGAATGTTCCTCTGCCGGATCGGGGCCCGATCCAGGATCAGAAAGGTCTGCACTGGATTGTTCTTGCCCTTGACCTCGATTTTCGGACAGGATCTGATCTTGAACCGTCCCCTCAGGAGTCTGGCGTGCTCCGCAGTTGCCATAATCCCGCCGACCGGAGCGTTCTGCTCCATACGCGCAGCAGTATTAACCGCATCTCCGATGATGTCGGGTTTGCCGCCGATCAATCCTTTGACAACCCGGCCGGTATGTATGCCGACCCGGACTTCGAGACGCGGTCTGCCGGCGGCAGCCGACTCTTCCGAAAACCGGGCAGCCTGCTCTCTGATACGAAGCGCTGCATAACATGAATGCACAGGGTCCAGTTCTGTACTGACCGTCAAACCGAAAGCAGCCATGATGCAGTCGCCTTCATACTTGACGATCTCGCCCCCCTCAGAGACGATTTCAGCTGTCAGCCTGGAAAAGATGTCGTCAATGATCTCTTTGACCTCGTCAGGATTCAGCCGCTCGCTCATGGCTGTGAATCCCTTGATGTCGGCGAAGAGAATCGAGACCAGTTTCAGCTCGTCTTCAGAAGCGGTCAAATCCAGACGGTTACCGCATTCAAGGCAGAATTTCGACCCGTCAGGGCAGTTTGAACGGCATTTGCTGCATTCGATCATGCAAAGATGATACCACTTTCGAAACTACAGAAGTAAGAATGTAATGCAGAAGGGTTATCGGGGGATATCGGAGGTGGGAGGACCGGGGACGGTGCTTTCGCAGAAAATCTATCTGATTCGCGGCAGGAAGGTCATGCTGGACTGCGATCTGGCCGTACTGTACGGTGTAAAGACCAAAGTGCTGAATCAGGCGGTTAAGAGAAATGCGGAGCGCTTTCCAGAGGATTTCATGTTTCGCCTTGAGCGGGAAGAGATCATGAACTGGTCACAATTTGTGACCGGTTCGAAAATCAAGCATGCTTCAAGTGTCTGCGCATTTACAGAACACGGTGTGGCCATGCTGTCGGGAATTCTCAAAAGTGGGAATATTGGGTCAGGCCTGGCCATGACCCTGTTCATCGACCCCAATGCCATGTACAGGCAGGAGTTCCGCGAGATCGTAAAAGAGGCGAAAAAATCCGCTCGCAACATCTGGAACCCGGCTGACCCGCTACCGGAAACCCCGTCCGAATACCGCAGGCTGCACAGGAACGAATAGCCGTCCCCGCTCACGATCAGGCTTGCCGCGAGCACGACCCCGGAGATGGCGCTTTTTCAGTCTTGAGGGATGAACCAGGAACTCATGGGTGTGAATCCGAAGTCCCTGAATTCCAGCCCCCTGATCCTCCGGTTGTGCACGAAACAGTTTTTTCCGGTAACGAGTGCGACAAAAGGCATGTCTTCATGGACGATTTCCTGGATTTTTCTGAACGGGTCCTTCAATCTGGACCCGTATACCTTCAGGGCGAAATCCACGCTATCTTCGAATTCGGGTTTGCTATAGCCCGATGTGGTGAAAGGATCCGTTCCAGATGTAGCGTTCAGCCTACGGACTGCACCCAGGAATTCCAGGATCTCGTCCTGGTACAGCCGGATGTTGAGTACTAAAACATCCCAGCCTGTGCCTGCCGCGAGCCTGAACACGTCTTCCCCCCGGAGTATCATCACCTCGGAGCTGATACCTGCCGCTTTCCAGCAGTCGGAAACTCCCTCTGCGGCCAGCACCGCATGCGCATAGGGAGAGCTGGCTATCCGGAGCACTTTGCCTCCGGATCCACGGGTGTGTGCCTCTCCGGCGAGGAGATACTCAGGCGGAAGCAGCAGTCCGCATTCCTTCGTGGAAAAAAGACGCGCATCAAACGGAACATGGTACTCGCTGCTCGGGGGAAACAGGTTTTCCGCGGGATCGGCGATTCCCCTGCAGGCCCTGACGGCTATGGCCTGCCTGTCCAGAGCCCTGGAAAGGGCGATCCGCACATCCCTGCCGCTCAGGCAGTCCATGCGGCAATTGAAAACCAGAAGAAAGCTTTCAAACTCGAACTGGATGACCGTGAAATTCTTCAGAAACACCTCGTCCTGGCTGATGTTCACGAACTGGTCGAAGGTAAGGGAGGCCAAATCCAGGTTGCCGGAAAGGAGTTCCAGGGACACCTGCGAATTGTTGCTCAGGAACTTGATAACCACCTCGTCCAAAAACGGCCTTCCCATGATACAAGAGGGATTGTATCCCAGCACTATGCATTCCCCCCTGCGCCATTCCTTGAGCGAAAAAGGCCCGCAACCGACGGGAAGTAGGGTCGCCTCCTTTGAGCAGGGACCGTTGTATATGTGTTCCGGCAACACCAGCGGATTGCCGAGCATGCCGGCGAGATTCACCCTGCCGATGAGTCTGCAAGCAGTGCTGTCGATGATCTCGATCGAGGCTATGCACGCCGGAGCTCCTCCGTAACAGCTGTTGAAGGACCCTGTGTCCGGTGAAAAGCTGAAAGCCAGATCCCTGGTCGTGACAGGAGTCCCGTCATGCCAGAACAGGCCGTCCTTGAGCCTGACTGTGATCCGATCACCTGCAGAGTTCACTTCCCATGTGGAAAACATCTGGTGCAGCGGCAGAAAAATCTCTCCGAAAAGAAGATCCCTGGAAGTGCAGGTACTGGGCAGGAGGGGATTCAGCGTATCCGGTTCAAAAGGAATATGCCTGATGACGAATCCGCCGTAACGGAGTGTAGGGGCATCCGGTCCCGCCTCATTACTGGCGGTGAAACTCTTGTTTTCCCCGGTTCCCCGGCATCCGGACAGCAGCAGCATGCCGGAAGCCAGCAGAACGATCGCCAGCAGTTTCATGATGTCACTGCCTGGGATATTTCTGATCATTTTCAGGGACATACCAGTTCGTGATGTTATAGTCCAGCCCGGCAGCAGAAGGCATGATTCCCCGCACCCTCTTATGCACGGCCACGATTCTTTCCTCGCTGTACAGGTAGATCTGAGGCGGGTTGTCATGGACGATCCTGTGGAAACGGTGGTAATACTCCCTCCTCTGTTCAAAACTCAATGTCTGCCTTGCGGCTTCAAGGATCCTGTCGACTTCCTCGTCGACGAATCCCATATGGTTGAATCCGTATTTGTTGTTCGCAGGATCCGGGATCATCGAGGAATGCCACATGCCGAAGGGATCGTGGTCAAAACCGTGGATGAATCCCAGCAGCAGGACATCATAGGTCATTTCGTTGATTTTGGGTATCAGAGAGTGCCACTCCAGTACCTCCGTGGACACGGCGATGCCCGCAGTCTCCCATGACCGCTTCAGGAAAGCGACGAGCAGCTCCCTGACTTTGCTGCCGTGGGGGGCGGAGATGGTCACAGCCAGACGCTTCCCGTCACGATCAAGAATTCCGTCCGAGTCGGAATCAATCCAGCCGGACTGCTCCAGCGCCTTTCTAGCCCCTTCAGGAGAGAACGGCACAGGTTCGACAGAACCGTCATATCCCCAGAAGGTCGGGGGAAACGGACCAGTGATCAATTGGGCGTAACCGTTCATGATGTCGTCGATGATCTTCTGCCTGTCGATGGCCATGTTCATGGCTATCCTGATATTGCGGTCCTGGAAAAGCTCTTTTTTCATGTTGAAACTGATGAAGGAGTAATCACCGATCCTGGGATAAGTATAGATGTTGAACCTGTCCATGAACGCCTCAGTGCTTCCCTGCTTGGAAAACTGGTCAGGATTGAGATCCATCATGTCCACAAGGCCGCTCTTGAGCTCATTGAAAGCCACTGAAGAATCAGGGATGATCTTCACCACATACTTGTCGATAAACGGGCGGCCCCCGAAGTATCCGGGAAACGCCTCCAGCACGATCTCTTCTTTAACGATCCTGGACTTGAATCGGAACGGACCAGTCCCGATCGGGTGTGCATTGGCCGATTCGTTGTTCCAGGCCTTGCCCCTGAATACATGTTCCGGAAGGATACCGACCAGAAAGCAGCTGAGGTTCGAGACTTGCCGGGTCCTGAAAACCGTGCGGACATTAAAGTCATCGACGATCTCTACTGTTTCCATATTTTCCATCATCCGG
>JAQTRI010000310.1 GCA_028711905.1 Candidatus Wallbacteria bacterium
CAAGAGAATCTCTCAGCAGGAGATTGTCGATAATCTTCCTGGCCGCGCTGTGCTGACCGGTTTTGGTAAGTGCTAAGGCGCTGCCGAGAAGGGCTTTGTGATTGCCGGGGTCCAGTTCGAGAATCATCTTGTAAATCTTGACAGCCTCGTTGTAACATTTCTTAAATCCGAATTCAGCTTTGACCGCTTCATTGGTCATGTAATATTTGACGATTCTGAACAGTGTTTCCACATCGTCTTTGTCTGGGGTGTTTGGAAAACTGATGCCTCGTTCGTAACAGCCGATAGCTCTGGCCATGCGGCCTGCGTCAGCATGAATGTCTCCTAAGAGCAGATTGACTTTCTTGGAGTCAGGAACGAGTTCGATCGCCCGTTCGAGCTGCTGCTGGGCTAAGGCATCATTGCCACCGGCCCTGCTCGCTGTGGCCAACTCATAGAAATAATCGGCTTTCTGCTGGTTGTTGAGAAAAACCCTTCCGCTTCTGTAAAGGGTGTTGCCGATAAAAAAGATTCCATAAAAAAATCCTGCGACAACAACAGCGACAAAAAGATTTTTCATCATAGCCGAATGGTTCCTATTCGCTTACACCAAATACAAGCACTCTTTCACCCAGTCTCTTGAAATTGACTATCATGGCATTATTGCCCTGTTTGGTGTGGAACAGATCCTTGACTATTCCCTCATCCTTCCATATCTGGTGAAAGATTTTCTGATTGAGTTCGTATACGGTTTTGATAATGGAATAGACTTCAATGTTATTTTTCGCAGGTTTGATGTCCGGTTTTTTCTTCATCATGATTACAGGCCTGTTTTTCACGGGTTCTGTTTTTTCCTTGCGTTTTTTGGCCCTGGAAAGTTTCAGCCTGTGGAGTTTGCGCTTGATAGCCACTTCGCTGACTGTAAATCTTCGGGCCAGTTCCCTGTCCGAATACTTCATGTAGTTTTTCTTCATGAAGACTTCGTCTTCTTTGCTCCACTTTTTCTGCTTCTGGCGATGACAGTCTAAGCGGGCCAGCTTTCTCTGAATGGCGATCTCTGAAACATTGAATTTGTCGGCTAAGTCCTTATTGGACAGGTCCTCGTATTGCTCCTGCAGGAACGCCTCTTCTTCAGCTGACCATCTCTTAGTCGGCATGTCTGATCCTCCTAGAAATAATAAAATTCTGCTTGAATTTAGCTCTTATATAGCTTGTGGATGAATGTATCCGGTATAGCCTCTAACGGTGCGCATTTTTTAAAGTATACAGCATAACAAAAAAAAAACAATACTTTATTATTCAAACAGGGAGCTGGTGGACGGTAGGAGACTCGAACTCCCAACCTCTGCGTTGCGAACGCAGCGCTCTCCCAGTTGAGCTAACCGCCCATTACAACAGCATCTGATGATATCCCGGCAGAATTTTGTTGTCAACACCTGAGTCCAGTTGTCATCAGGGATTACATGAGATACAATGTCTCAATCATCAATATTAATGACTCACAGGAGGTTTCATGAGCATCATTCAAGAGATTTACGCGCGTGAGATACTGGATTCCCGTGGCAACCCGACTATTGAAGTCGAGTGTTTTCTGGAAGACGGTTATGCCGGCAGAGCCTGTGTGCCGTCCGGCGCATCCACAGGCGAGCGCGAAGCTTTAGAGCTGCGCGATGGTAAAAAGGACCGCTATCAGGGCAAGGGTGTGACCAAGGCAGTCAACAATGTCAATGAAAAGATCGCTCCCATGCTGGTGGGCTTGGATGCCCGTGATCAGCTGCAGATCGATGCCACGCTTCTGGAACTGGACGGTACTAAGAACAAATCCAAACTCGGAGCCAATGCCATGCTCGGCGTTTCCTTAGCCTGCTCTTACGCCGCTGCTGATTACTGTGCGCTGCCCTACTACCGCTACCTGGGCGGATGCAATGCCCGCAGGCTGCCGGTTCCGATGATGAATGTATTGAACGGAGGCTCACACGCCGACAATAATCTGGACATCCAGGAATTCATGATTGTGCCTGCCGGAGCTCCATCATTCAAGGAAGCCCTGCGCTGGGGAGCCGAGACATTCCATCACCTGAAGAAAATCCTTAAAAGCCGCAATCTTGCCACTTCAGTAGGTGACGAAGGCGGATTTGCGCCTAATCTCAAATCAAACGCTGAAGCTATCGAACTGCTGCTCGAAGGTATTACCGCTGCCGGATACAAGCCGGGCAGGGACATCTTTATCGCTATCGATTCAGCGGCATCCACATTCTTCAAGGACAAGAAATATACTTTTGAAGGCAAAAAAATCTCGACAGAGCAGCTGATTGATTATTACGAAAAAATCGTAAAAAAATATCCAATCATCTCGATCGAAGACGGCCTGGCAGAAGGCGACTGGAAGGGCTGGAAAGATCTGACCGCACGCCTGGGCAAGAAAGTGCAGATCGTAGGGGATGACATTTATGTCACTAATACCGAAATTCTCGCTCGTGGTATCAAAGAGCAGAGCAGCAACTCGATCCTGATCAAGCTCAATCAGATCGGCACTCTTTCAGAGACACTGGAATGCATTGATATGGCCAAAAAGGCTCATTTCACATGTGTGATATCACACCGTTCCGGAGAAACCTCTGATACGACTATCGCTGACCTGGCAGTGGCGACCAATGTCGGACAGATCAAGACCGGCTCATTGAGCCGCACAGACCGTGTGGCCAAGTACAATCAGCTTATGCGCATCGAGGAAGAACTCGGAGATCAGGCTGAATACGCCGGTATGAGCGCGTTTTATTCGATCGGGTAATGTATATTTCAGATGCAGGGGCGAATAATCGCCCCTGCATTTTCATTTATCCCCGCACATGATGCGGCATTTCGGCCGGGATCTCGAACGACATCTCCACTAAGCCGCCACACGCGCCTGATTCGTCAGTCCAGGGCGCCTGCCAGATCAGTTTTTTAACCCCGTTCTTTTCAATGGTGTAGGTGTTGGTTTCGCGCTTTTCCATCATATCCATGATCTTTTTCCGCGCCGGTTCAGGATGACAGTCTAAAAGGCTTTTGCCGATCAGGTCCAGGCCTCCGTATTTAGCGAATACTTTGCCTGATTGTTCGTTCATAAACAAAATGATTCCGGAAGTATCACAAACAGTTACCGCTGCGGGCATACCGGTGAGCCAGGACGGTAGATTCATTACGCCTCCTTTGAGAAATTTCCCCGGGGCTGTTCAAAATCGTCGAGATGCCTGATGCGTGAATTCGAGGGCCTGAGACAGTACTTAAAGGTACGGCTCAGGCTCGAGAATGAATGCAGCAGAGCAGATCGGCAATTTTCAACAGCCTCAACTTATTCTTGTGTCATCAGCTTGATCAGTTCCTTGACAAACCCCTTGACTTCCATACCCACCAGAGGATCGATCTCCAGTTCCAGGTACTTCTGCCAAGAGGAAACCGCCTTGAAATTCAGGCCGATCTTTTCATACACGATCGCCAGATTATAGTATGATTCCTTGAGAAACGGATCTAAACTGAGGGCGCGCAGGTAATGGATGACGGCCTGGGTGTAAGCTCCGCACTGATCATAGGCCAGCGCCAGATTATAGTTGACTTCCGGGGAATCCGGATACTTTTCCAGCACTTTAGCAAAGCTCTCGATGGCTTTTTCCGTGCTGCCGCGGCTGAATTCCAGAAAACCATCCTTAAAAACACCGCTGACCCCGGCCAGCTTCAGATTCTGTTCGTTTTTCTGGTAGTACTTGTAGTACCAGTTGACTTTTTTAACATAATTCTGGGTCTCGTGAAAAGGGGGGATACCTTTATATTGAGTCACTCGTGACGGTCCGGCGTTATATGCGGCTAAGGCCAGTTCCACTTCCTTGAAACGGGTGAGCAGGCTGCTGAAATAATGGGTCCCGGCCCTGATGTTGTCATCCGCATTGAAGGGATCTTTGACTTTATAAGTGCTGCATGTGCCGGGCATCAGCTGCATCAGGCCTTTTGCGCCGGCCTTGGAAACAGCGTCAGGATCAAAATTCGACTCAGCCTTGATCATGGCTAAAATGAGAGCCGGAGACACTTCAAACTTGTGGGAGTAAAAAGCGACTGTTTTCTGGTATTCTCCGCCGGTTTCCAGCAACTGATGGAAACCTCTGGCAGCCATCAGGTCTTTGGGCTGTTTCCTGGATGTGACTAAAATCTGGTAATGCTCATTTTTGGGTTTATCGGTAATGAAAATGTTGCCTTGATCATCGCGATAACTGTAGATTGCGGCGCGTGTCGATAACACAGCCATCAGAAAAAAGCATAATACCTGTTTCATGGGGCGGCAGTACCGCGCCTACTCTCTGGAGATGTTGAGCGCATAGGTGCCCAGGAGCTCTATCTGCGATCTTAAGTGCTTCATCTTTTCGTCAAAGGCTTTTCTTTCCAGCTTGATGTTGTTCAGTTCCTGCTGCAGCGAGTTTTTATCACTCAACTCATCTTCCAGTTGCCGGATCTTGATTTCCATGTCGCGGATGTTTTCCTGTCTCTTTTCCAGTTCGCCGTCCAGCCTGGTGATTTTTCCTGTCTGCTCGAACAATTCGCTTTCTTTTTCGCGAATAGTCTTTTGAAGTCTGTTCTTTTCCTGTTCGATCTTATCACCGCGGTCAACGGCCTGTTTGTGTTTTTCTTCCCAATCATCACAGCGTGATTCAAGCGACCGGCAACGGTCAGCAAGCTGCTGCTGTTTTTCTATTCCTTCATCGAGTTCCGTTTTCAGGCCTTCAACGATTTTTTTCTGGTTTTCGATTTTGAGCAGCAGATCATCTTTGATGCGCGACAGAAGCTCGTCTTCGCTTGTGGAAATTTCCCC
>JAQTRI010000015.1 GCA_028711905.1 Candidatus Wallbacteria bacterium
CCCGTCCCGCATATTTCGGGAATACACGCAGTAGTGTATTCTCCACTTCCCAGGCCACGAACAGCGGCACCCATGACTGGAACTGATCGTACCTCAGCCAGGTGTTGCCTTCCCTGACGATTATTGCCGATGGTTCAAGTTTTATCTTTTGATTTTCTTCGCCAGCCTGTCTGCCCGAATAATCCAGAAAATACCGGTTTTTATGATCCCTGAAATACACTTCCCGGCTGCTCAGCATTTCAATTTCATCTTCCTTTTCAAAGTCCAGCACCTCGGTTAAAAGGTTTTCGACTTGCAGATATGGTCTTTGCCCGGAATCGAAATAAACCGGATAAAATTCATCCAGTGTCGTCCCGTCAACCGATAGCACTGCATATCCCCTTACGGCAACCTGACTGGTTTCAGCCCTGAGCGTTCCGCAGAACAATAAAAAAATCAGCCAGAAAAATAAACTGGTGGCTTGCCACTGCATGCAGATAGTTACGGCTGGAAAAAGAAAAAGATTACATCAGACCTTCATCTCGCGCCAAAAATTACTGTCCCGAGGCGCACCTGGTTGCTTCCCTCTTCAACAGCAATCCGGTAAGAATCTGACATGCCCATGGAAAGAGTGTTGAAAAAATCTTGCTGTAAAGCCTCTCTGGCTGTTTCGAACAATTCTCTGGTCCTGCGGAATAGTGGCCGCAGGTCCTCAGGATTGGCACAAAAGGGTCCCATAGTCATCAGGCCGGTCAGGCGCAGGCCTTGCATTCCAGCGACTGCTGAAACTGCTTTCAGAAGTTCGTTCTGATCAGGCATGAAGCCACTCTTAGCCTGTTCCCGTCCGCTGTTGATTTCCATCATGACAGGAATCGTCACCCCTGAGCGCAAAGCGCGCAAATCGAGAGATGTCGCAATGGCCAGGGAATCGACAGTCTGAATCACATCGAACAGAGAAAGCGCTTTATTGATCTTGTTTTTCTGCAATGGACCGATCAGGTGCCATCGGACCGATAAATTCCTGTCACCGAGAGTGGAACGCGCTTTTTCCGCTTCCTGTACATAATTCTCCCCCACATCAGAGGCTCCGGCATCAATCACTTCCCGGATCTCTTCAGATGAGCGTGTCTTGACCGCCACCACAATTCCGACTTCCGGAGAAAGTTCGCTCCGTATCTTCACGAATCTGTTGCCTGGACTCATACACCCCCTGGCCGCCGTCAAAGTCCGGGCCTGATCAAACTGCCTGTAACAGCGTTAACATGAATCTCATCACCATTTTCCATGATAAAATGATATGCAGGCTGTAACTCCATCCATGAGGATTCTTCGCCGGACGGAGAGTAATAACCGAGCGAATACCCTGCAAAAACAATATTTTCGTCCTCAGGGATGCTCAGTTCCGGGGTTGCAGCTTTCAACGCCACAAGCGGGTTGAGAATCTGCCATGGATCAGACCAGTCGGGATCGGATAAAGCGCGCCAGAACTTCTTGAAAAAGACCACTCCGTCATCGCAGACATTGATCGCAATCGCATCACCGGAGTGTCCTCTTATTTCAAGCCCCCCGTGCATCCGGGTAAACTCGAAAAGGTAATCAGTGACCATCTCAGAACCATCAGGGCTGACCACCACATTGGGAATCACGCATTTCGGCACAGCATCTGGCGGCAAACCACCGTACTGCTCTATGAACGCATATGCTCTTTCAAAGCCGGTTCGAATGCTTTTACTGGTGCTGTTTTTTCCCGTCAAACGCCATAAGGAGATCCCGCCGGCAGGCGAAGTTGCAAAGTCGAATCCACTTTCATTGCGTCCCTTAAGTCCCCCAACCCTGGACGGGTCAGGACCGGCGTACAACCTGGGGAGCAACCCGGGATTCATGCCGGACTGCTGAACATGGAAAGAGTATCCGACCTTATCATTGATAGGAATCACCATGCAGGAAGGTCCACTGATCAGGCAGCTGCCATTGTAGATGCGCGAGTCTTCATGCCAGTGGAGACTTCCATCAGCAGTCTTCCGGCGCAGTTCATGCAAGGACTGATAGCCTCCAGACCGTCCCGGTGTCACTGCACTGATGACAAGTTTACTCGCAGGCGTGTAATACTGCCCCTCGCAAACTGCACTCCACTTATCGGACATGAAATCAGACCTTACATTGGATGTTTTCCAGCTTTCCTTGTAATACACCGCATCATCAGGGTCCTTGTCCTTGATCAGGGGACAGAAATTCTGCACCACCCCATAATCACCCCTGACAGGGCTGGGAGAACTCCAGTCGGTTTTCGCTCCCTTACAGCCGAGAATTGTTTTCTGTCTGGTGCCCCCGGCACTGATCCAGTCACTTGTTACAGTGTAACTGGAGGAAAGAATCAGATGCATGACATTGTCGCTGGTATAATCAGTGCGCTTAAAGACACTGCCGACAAGGATCAATTCATCAGATCGTCCCTTGCCTGTAAAATACAGGATACCGATCGGAGTGGCCGGGAAGAATGTTTCTTTTGTTATTGCGGCATCACGCACATCAGATTCCAGGATATGCCCGTTGGATTGCAGCATTTCACTCATCAAGTCTGCATCGCTGTTGCTAAGGTTGTCGCTGCCACCATAGTTCCCGCAGGCGGCAATGCGGAACTTCATCTTCTCAGGCGGGCCTGCTTCCTTGAAACTGGCGGTCACGGTCTTATCCGAATTCATGACAATGCTCTGCTCGCTGACTGTGCCGCTCATGTCACCGCTCCAGGCATCAAAGACATAACCATCTTTCGGGTCGGCTGTAAGTTTCACTTCTGTGTTTTTTTCGTACTCAGCACTATCCGGGTCTTTTATCACTGTTCCTGTGCCGGCTGGAGTTATATTAACCGTCAGCTTGAATTTATCTGTTGCTGAGGCCTTGAACCGGGCAGTAACTGTTTTATCCGCAGTCATCTTGATGTTGCCGGGATTAGCTGATCCGCTCAGGTCACCTTCCCAGCCGTCAAATGTATACCCTGCCCCAGGATTCGGCGTGAGCGCAACAGTGGTGTCCTTATCGTATTCCGTGCCTCCGGGATCTTTATCCACTGTGCCGCTGCCTGCGGGAGTCACATTGACAGTCAGTTTGTATTTAACGGTTTGAGCCTTGAACCGGGCAGTAACGGTTTTATCAGCCGTCATTTTGATGCTGGCGGGACTTGCTGATCCGCTCAGGTCACCTCCCCAGCCGTCAAAGACAAATCCCGACCCGGGCAGAGGCGTCAATTTCACGGTTTCATCCTTGCTGTAGTTTGTTTTGTCCGGTTCTCGCTTTACTGTGCCTGATCCTGTGGGATCGATATTGACAGTCAGCGAAAAAGTTGCGCCCGGACCGGTAGTTTTGAAAACCGCCAGCAGACTCTTGTGGGTGTCCATTTTGATCGAAATCTGAGAAGCTGCGCTGTTGACCGATCCATCCCATCTGTCAAAGGCATAACCGTTAGCGGGTGTAGCTGTCACAACCACAATTTCGTTCTTTTTGTACTTAGCTTTATCTGGATTCTTAGCAACTGTTCCTGATCCCGCAGGATCAACAGTAATATTCAGGGTCATGAGACTGGGATTGGGATCCTGGGCAGGATCAACAGTAACCTGATATCCGATGTGAGCCCAACACGCCACTGTTGCCACCAAAACAACCAGCATACTGATGCGCAGGTGCAAAGCGCTTGAATTCTTATTCATGCCACCTCAATGAATGAGTAATTGACCGGTCAGGGCATGGACCTGGAAAAACCATCCGTTGGCGCAGAAAAAATGATAGCATGGCACCATTTCCACTGCGCCGCCCTCTTCCCTGGACGGTGCATAATAGCCCATGGCGTAATTGACAATCGTGACCGGTCCGGTTCCCTTGAATCTTCTTGAAAGTTCATTCGATGCCATATAAAGGGCCTGGACAGGATCCACGGTGCTGGACTTGCATGAAGAACCATATTCCAACTCCCTCCACAGCCTGGAAAACGCGACCACACCGTCATCGTCCACCACAACATCCAGGCAGTCTCCTGTACGCCCGGCAAAAACCATGCCGTCCCGCACCCTGGCAAATGAGAAAAGGTAACTGACAATGACCTCAGCACCAGAGGAACTTACTTTCATTACAGGAACAATGCCGCGCAGTTCCGCGTCAGCAGGCAGACCCCCGTATTTTTCGACAAAAGAAAGAACTGCTCCAAAAGCATGCTCCAGGCCCACAGCCATGGGCTGGTTGCGTGATGGCCTCCAGATCTGTCTTCCACCGGACGGATATGTCCGGTAACTGAAACCTGAAGAAGTCCTGCCAGTGGAAACAGCCTGCTTCCCGCTCGCGGCATATGCCTGAATTTCCGGGAATCCTCCGGAGCGGAATTTGTCTACAGCACGAAAAGCCAACCTGATTCTGCCTGACAGTTGCTTTGACCCGTTAATCCTGCTTCCGCGGTAAAAAACGCCTGACATCATTCCTGAAATCACATCAGCAGCGCTCTTATAGCCAAAGCCTGTATCCACGAAAACTTCCTTGGATCCGCTTCCGTAAAAATACTCTCCACCAGTAACAGCGCTCCACAGATTAGCATATTTGCCGTTGGGAAAGGTCAGATTCGTTTGTCTCCAGGCATCCATGTATCCAGTCCCATCGTCCACGGAAAGGTCTTTGACTCTGCCGATAAAATCCCTGGCAAGTTGATTGTCATCGTCATCCCAGGTAGGCTCGCGATAACCAAGAATGCTCTTAAGCGTGCTGCTGCCGCTGTCCACAGCGATCCAGGCATTGGTCACAGCAGAACAGGCGGCAAAAACAAAGTGTTTGAGGTTGTTCCCAGTGTAATCAGTCGGTCTGAAAGCTCCAATACCCCCGGCAGCGGCGAACATGAGGCCCTCTTCAGCCCCGTGCCCTGTGTAATAGAGGAGTGTCACTGGAGAGGCTGGAATAAAATCATTTATGGTGATGTTCTGATCCCTGACATCCTTTTCGCACTGCCAGGACAGATTCGTCAATTCGGTTTTAACCACATCAGCATCATCATTGCTGAGATCACAGGGATTGTTGGTAGCATCATCATAATCGCCATCTCCGTTGTAATCGCCTGAGGCAATAATCCTGAATGTTTTCGATGCGACAGGTGGTGGGGCCGGAGAATCTTTGACTTCTTTCCACAAGGGCCGCCAGTCGGTTTTGGCGTTGGTTGTCAGTTTTATCTGCCCGCTGCCGTCATCACGGATCTGGTAAATCTCGTAATTTCCCTCGTGATTGGAATCAAAAGAAATCAATCCTGCTTTGGGTCCTGTCGAGAAGTTCTTGATTTTCATGTTCTGGGTCAGGGTTTTCTGGCCTGTACCGTCAGCATTGACCACCCCAAGATCATATGTTGCCATGATACCGGATTTTTTCTCCTCGATGAAAATCACCTTAGTGCCATCTGAACTGAATCTCGGACTCAGACAGTTGATCCCGGACTTTTCAGCAATCTTGGTCTTAGTGCCGCCGCTGGGACTCACCAGATAAATCTTGCCTGTTCCATCAGCCTTGGAACTGAATGCGATCTTAGACCCATCGGGAGAAAAGCAGGGGCTGAAGCTCTTGTTGTCGTCCGTAAGATTCATGCTGCCGTTCCCATTGATGCCGACAATAAAAACATCTCCTGTGTCTTTGTCCGTCAGCGAGGCAAAAGCAACCCGTGATCCGTCCGGAGAAATGCATGGCTGATTATCGTCATTATCGCCGCTGGCTAAGGTTATCTTGCCACTACCATCCGCGCCAATAACGAAAATATCGTATTTGTCAGGGATGATTCCCCCACCTGGTGGCGGGGCCTGTCTTTCAGTGTAAACAACCTTGGTCCCGTCTGGAGTTAATAGCACAGTTTGTGGAGGATACTTGTGATCGGATAGTTTTTTCTTGCCGGATCCGTCAAGGTTCATGATCGTCAATTCCGGTGTGGTTCCTGGTGTGCAGACCATGGCGATGCTGCTGCCTGAAACGGAAAGAGCGTGACTCTTTGAATCAATGCCCTGCGGAGAAACCAGAACCTGATTGGCACCATCAAAATCCGCGCGATAAATCGCGTATTTTGTATCTCTGTTGGTTTCAAAAAAAATCTTGATTTCATCGGTGTTGTCAATCGGGTCAGGCCCTGGTCCCGGACCGGATGCCTTGAATTCGGCCTTGACTGATTTATTGCTGTTCATGGTAACAGTCAGGGGATTTGAGGTCCCTGAGCCATCGCCGGACCATTTGTCGAATGTATAGTCTGCCGACGGTTTGGCTGTAAGCTCAACCTGCGCACCGGATGCGAACTGGGTCAGATTCGGTTTTTTTTCTACAGTGCCGCTTCCGGCGGGAGAAACTTCTATGTTCAATGTATAGGTGTCAGGATCAGGGTCAGGACCCGGGCCAGAGGTTTTGAAAATCGCTTTCACGCTCTTGTGACCATCCATTTTAAGCGTGATCTGGGAGGCCGCACTGGTAACAGACCCGTCCCAGCGGTCAAAGGCGTAACCGGATTTTGGGGTGGCTGACAAAACAACTGATTCACCCTTTTTGTAAGTGGGTTTGTCCGGGGCTTTGGAGACCGTTCCAGAGTCTGCGGGGTCAATTGCGACATTCAGGGTCAAAAGCGTAACAACAGGATCAGCAGAAGGGTCGACTACAACCTGATAACCGATATGAGCCTGTGCAGTGAAACACACAAGAACCATAAGAAAAGGCAGGGTCAGATTTCGAAAATTTATCATCATCATAAACTCCCCGCTTTAATTCATCTATATAAATTATAACCCGGAAATTAAATTATTCAAGGAATGGCTGAATATCCTGTTTTTATGTCGTTTTGTGTTTTTATTGCATCATGGTGCGAAATCAATACTCATCCCTGGATACTCAATCCAGCCGGGGGTGTAATTTTCATGGATATTCCCATTTCCTGAAAAAAACTCCTTGCCATACAGGCAAAAGCAACTATAATTTTTAGAAGCAGGATTCGAGGAGGGTTAATGAACCGGAGAAATGGACTGATGCGCTCAGGATTGTTACTGGCTGTTCTTTCGATCTTTCAAATGTGCTCTGCCGACAGCACCGGCGATCTGGACAGCATGGTACGCAAGCTGGCCGAACAGGATGGGAGGTTCCATTCAGTGGTCGCGGATCTGGCCGAACTGGCCTCTGGTGATTTTGATGTCACCACTTCGGAAATGATCGATGACATCGGCCAGAACTTCGCCCAGATCGCGATTGATTCGCCGGCTGACCCCACCCTGCTGGAAATGACCGCATCCAGATTCGTCTCCAGTACCCTGTCCGGCCGCGATACATCTCCGGCTATCCGCCTGACCCCGGATTATCGCACTCCGGGCTTTTTCGACAAACTGGAAAATACCGCTGACAGTATCAAGGAAAAACTATACGAAGAAATCATGGACTATTCCATTTCCACAGGCGCAAACCTTTTTGATGTTGATATCCTTGAAGGCCTGAATGTTTCCGGCGCGTATAAATATCAACTGAATTCCGACTACAGCAAAGGGCTCCACACCAGAATCGACAAATGGCGTCTGCGCATCGGACTTGCAGCAGGCACAATCCTCAAGGATGCCATTGGCAACACTCTTCCTGTTTACTTCAACATTACCCCTGACAGAGAAATCATCTTCGCCAGACATTTCACATCCAAGACAGAAGCTCTTAAAGCCCTCCCGATAACACCAATCTCCCTTCCCCTCACAGCTGAAAAAGCACTTAAATTTCATCCTGGAGATTTCATCTCCATCCCGTCACGCATGGGATTGAACGCCGGGCTGAGTGCCGGATGGGCTCATGGTGTTTTCCACGCCGGAGCCAGCGGAGGACTGCTTCTTAACGGAGAATTCCGCATCAACATTTATCGCTTAGAAAACAGCAGGGTCCGTCTGAAAATCTCAGGGCTGCGGTCCCAGGGCGTCAACGGAAGTGTTTCCGCTGGTTACGGCCTGAGTATTTTCGGCTATGACCCACTCGCGCACATGATCAACATCGATTCAGTGATCGAAAAGATTCTGGGTACCAATATCTTCAGAATTTCGGCATCGCGTATTAATGGGCAGAACCTGACTGTCGATTATGTGTTCGACCTTAAAGATGCCGATGCCAGAAACGCCTATGAAGCCATTCTCAGAAAAACCCTGAAATTCAAAGCCACTGATATCGGCAAGGAATTCATCGCCCAGAATCACCTGGATCAGATCGTATTCGGCGACCTCGGTCCGGCTGAATCACTTTTCCAGGCGGATAAGGAACTTCCCGAAAGCCGGCAGCGTGTTTACCGGCTGTTCATGGGCAGCAATTATTACAAAACCAATGCCCGGTCTTTTCAAATCGGTATCAACCTCCTCAATTACAACGCATCCAGTTCTTTTTCCCAGAACAGAGTAAGGGTCATCGATAAAAATGACGCCCCCTCCTATTACCTCTACCCTGTTTTCACAGCTCAGTCCGGATTCTCCATTCTCTTCGGACTGTGGAAAGAAAAAGAAACAACAACAGCATATTCCTTCCAGCAGTCAGATCCGGAATGGAATCCTCAAAGACTCTATGACACGGTTTTTAACCTCAATTCATATGACAAATATTGCCGGGAAAGCGAACTGAAAAGCTTCATCAAAATGGTGAAGAACAATCTCGGATCCGACCTGTCATCCCGCACAGGCATTCACGATTACAAAGACTTCAAGACCACCAAAAATTTCACAGCCAGGATCAAACTGGCTATTAATGACTCCGGACTTGAGGCTATCACCAGATCAGATCTGGATGAAAACGCTCTGTATGAGTGCTACATTCCGATCCTGGAAAGCTTCAAATATTACCACAACCAGCAGTCAAACGGTGACAGTGACTTCAACGACAACATATGGATTGACAGCAAATGGCCCAAAGCCAAGAAAAAAGCCGCTGAACTCTGCAACAGGAACTGGGGCGGGGAGTTCTACTGGACAAAAGTTGAAAGAACAATCAAAGTAATTGCCTGGATGTCAGGGAAAGATGTTTTCTCCGCTCTGGAAGGGCTGAGAAAGCTCTATTACGAAGAAAAATTCTACCGCGAAACCATCCCGCGTCTGATGGTAAATCTCACAACCCGCACCTCATCAGCAGATAACCTTTACACAACCGTTCAGTTCGGGGGCAAAAGCATATCCCAGTTCTACGGTGCCTCAGGCATAAGCCAGTACGATCACATCTTCCACAACATTTCAGAAATTCTTTATCAGATTTCCTATAATTCAGACGAAATGCCGCATTGATCACCAGCACCAGGGGGAAATAAATTCTCCCCCTGGTGTTTTTTTCTTTTGAATTCCAGTCTTTGTGACAAAACTGGATTACGCAAGCCTGTTCTGCTATCATTGTTTCCAGTTAACGATGCTCAGGATAACCTGAAGGGTCTGCATCACATAAATCTACGCGGACCTGCTGAAAGGTATACATATGGACAAGCAGAACATATCTATCGTGGATTTCGATCTGCCATTTCCCAGAATCGTTTTTTTGATGGTCAAATTCGCTGTCGCTGCGGTACCGGCCGTAATCATCATTGCACTGGCGTTTTTTTCGTTCTGGATGTTCATGTACAATCTCACAGCCGGGACACGGGCAGAAAATGGTTTCAGCACAACTCTCTTCAGTTCGGGAGTACACTACTCGCAAGGGGCAAGGCTCCAGAACCAGATCAATGAACTGGGCGGAAAAATAGAGGCTGTTCTTTCCAGAACCATGCTGGAAAAAACCAAGAACGAACTGGAAAAAGTACGCACTGAAATCAGCCGGCTCAGAAAAATGGTTACAGATTATGAGACCTCAAGTGCTTCCTACACATCCGGAATGCTCGCCGTATCAAGAATCACAACCGGAGAGCCATCGGTATTCTGGGCCGCTTCAGGAAGCGGACTGGGAAAATCCCCGGTCATTACCGTAAAAGTGGTTAACTTTTCCGGCTCTGCTATTTCCCGCCTTTTCATCGAGGGAACAGCAGCAGCGATGAATAAACCGTCTTCCCTTGCATCGGAAAACTTCGATTTTACCGTTATCCCTCCCCTGCCTGACGGTGTCAGCAGAGAAATCTCGCTCACTCTTCCCGATGGATCTCGCTGGAAAGAACTTCTGCAGGGGGAAAAGGCTTCTGTTTCCATGAATTTCCAAATTCGAAACGCTGTAGCGGAAAACGGTCGACCCCTGGTGGACTACACCATGAAATGGACAGAGTCCCCTCTGGAAAAATGGATTTATGAAGCCAATCGGGATCGCCTTTCAGATTTGACGGAACATGCAATTGCTCTGGAACATAGTCTGAAAGAGGCTGAAACTGTTCACTCACCGGAACATTCCGGACCGCAGTCAGCGCTTCTGGATGAACTGATGGAAGATGCTGAAATCAAAGGTCTGATCGAAAAAAAAGATCTGTCGTCTTTGTTTGAAAATCAGCGGATCAAAGAGCTTCTTAAAGACAGGAAATCTTCCGGCGAACTTCTGAACGCGCTTTCAGGCAGGATTGCTGATCAATAATCGCCATCAGAAATTGTTCTCCTGCTGCGGCTGAACCTCCGGGGCAGTCTCTGGCTGAACAGTCAGCATCGACAACAACTTGCGAAACATCTCATTGTCAGTGATCATGCTTTCCTGCACCAGCCGGTATTGCTTGCGGAAAGAATAATAAATCTCACGGTGCTCCTGGAACAGGTAATTAATCTCAAGATAATCCCTGTATGAATGCCTGCTGATCTCCAAAAGCCGTTTTCTGACTGCCTCTCCCTTATCAGGAGCCGTTTCCAGCAGACTCGATAAAAGAATGAATTCCCTGATGCGCTGTTCCTCCCGCGTCAGGCGCGCGATGCAGCTTCTGAAATACGGTTCTTCCTTATGGCCCAGCAGTCTGGGCAGAATTTTCTGCATGATTTCAAGGCGCGTCCGGGTGCGTGCAAGAAGGGTATCTGCCGAAAGCATCTGCATGCCGCAGGCGGAAACCGCTATAAACATGAAAATCAAGGACAGCTTTCTCCCCATACGATAACCACGGACCATATCGCATGAATCGAAAAGGAAGCAAAAACAGCTTTTACTCCAGCAGCCGTGCTTTGGTTTCGAACAGACCCTTGCTGTCTCTGATAACAGACTCCGCTCCAATAGCGCAAACACAGTTTTTTTTCAAGATTTCCCTGACCAGGCCGGCTAAGTTTCGCACATCCTGAACCCCGGAAGAAAGAATTTCCTGCCACTCTCTCTGCCTGTCTTCAGGATTCAGTCCGCTGATAAAGCTTCTTGCAGCTGTTTCGCCGATACGAGCCGGCGTCAAGTATCCGTCAGCCCTTCCAATGGTGCCGATGATGTACTTGCGCAATTCACGATCACTGACATCAAAAGACTCTAAATAGTCAGGCAGTTCATCATAGATCTGATAAGTGCGTTCCAGGTTGGGGTCGCGGTAGGAAAGAAATATCACATTCCCGTCCAGATCCATCCTGACAAAGGCCCCGTAAGCTCCGCCCTGAACCCTGATGCGGTTCCACAGATAATCCATGCCAACGATAGTTCGGAAAATCTGGTGCCTGCCAGAAGATTTAAAACCCAGCTTTCTGATGTTGTAACCCTTGCCTGCAAACTGCAACTGCACAGGGGCCATAAAACCCTCATTGGCGATCACAGGATTGATCGAAACACCCGATGTGCCCTGCACCGAATCAGGCAGCACTTCAGCCAGCCTTTCCAGGTGCTTTCTGGCAGGACCGAAATCAGTTGCACTGCAGGTTACACTTGCCAGCAGATTTTTCCGACTGAATACGCTTCCGGTCAGATCAGCCAGCGATTTGCTCAATGCAGCGCTTTCACCTGCAAATGATCGTTCCAGAGCAACGCAGGATCTGTACGCTGAAATGCCGCTGAATCGATCCTGATAAATTCCATAGCGGGAAAAATAGGAAGCAATCCTGCGCTGAACATAATAATCCCCTGACTGCATCATGCCTGACTCAAATCTGGATTTCAGTTCCCTGACAATCTCCAGAATCCGGTCAGATTCGTCAAACCTGCTTTCTACCAGGATCTCCCTTAACAGCGCAGCCAGTTCAGATAACTTGCCGGTTACACACTTAGCCTTTACAATAAGCTTCGGGAAGCAGTTTTCAGCGCAGTTGCAGTCAGGCAGAACTTCTGAGGAAAATTCGATGCCTCCAGTGTGCAGATTGATTTCCTTAGCCAGATCAGAGTACTTTCTGCTGCTGGTGCTGACCTTTCCCAGCAGAGAAGAAAGCAAAGACAAATGCGCCAGTTTTTCCTGAGATGCCCATGAGAGGTCGAAATACAGATCCACATAAACTAATCCACAGGTATCCTGCTCATGATGCAGAATTTTCCCCTCATGCAAAGGCTCCTGTCTCAAAGGAAACTGCGGGCACTCAGTGTTGATGTCGCTGAGAGAAAGAAGAGGAATAGCCGCCTGAGCCTCTTCGCTGTCCGGCGTTTTCTGCAATTCCTTCAACCTCAGCGTATTTTCAACAACAGCTGCGGTTTCCTGATCTGACATGCCTGCCCGGATGCCGGAGAGCTTTTCAGCCAGCTTCTGCTCGCGCTTCTCCAGAAGCCCCGGTCTTGGAATCAAAACACACCGGCACCTGTGCTTGTTATCGAGAAGCGAACGGCGAATGAGCTTTTCAAAGTATCCCCCGTTCAACTGTGTGCGTATTTTTTCCATGTTTGCCTTGAAACGCAGGTGAAGCAGAGGAGGCCCATCATAAAGCCAGCTGTCCATGCACTGAAAAGCATAGGTGAGCCCTCTGGGCATGCCGTTATCATCCGCCTCACGCAGTTCAAATTCCTTGCGATTGAAAACCGATTCAGCCAGGCCTGGATCAAATCCTCCCTGGGCCAGTTTTTCGAGGGTTTCCATCACAGTCTGAGAAAATGTTTCCTTCAATCCCGGCCCGGCATTCCTGGCATGGATGGAAAACACAGGCTGCTTTAATTCACAGTAAAAATGAGCTCTGATATCCCTGCCGACACCGCGCTTTAACAGGGCCTCTTTTAGCGGAGATCCCGGCATTTCCACCAGCATGGTCCTGAGCATATCGCAGGCCAGATAATTTTCCGCGTCAGTGGCCTCGCCTGTTACCCAGCTCATACTGTAGAAGTATTTGTCATTGCAGTTGTCTCCGGCAGCCAGGGGATAATCGTCTTCCACCTCCCGCGGACCTTCAATCAGGGGCTGATTCGTAATCTCAGAGTCAACAACCTGATGCTCAAAAGAATCCAGGAAAGACCCGCTGATCAAGGGAAAAACTTGATCCGGCATGCAGTTGCCGTAAATTATGATGTAACTGTTGGCAGGGTGATAGTATTTCCTGTGAAAATCCAGGAACTGCTCCTGAGACAGATCTACAATATGATCCGGATCACCACCGGAGACAAAGCGATACGGGGAGACCGGAAAAAGGGCCTGATGCACTGCCCTGTGAACTAAGCTCCATGGAGAGGAAAAAGAGCCCTTCATTTCATTGTAAACAACGCCTTTGTATGTCATGGCCGCATCCGGGGAAGGCAGTTCATAATGCCACCCTTCCTGCATCAGGATCTCAGGCTTGCGATATATGTTCGGAAACAGCACCGAGTCCAAGTATACATCCACCAGCTTGAGAAAATCCTTGTCATTCTTGCTGGCCACTGGATACATGGTTTTATCGGCAAAGGTGAAGGCATTGAGAAAAATGCACAAAGATCCCTTGGCCAGTTCAACGAACGGCTCCTTACCAGGGAATTTTCGCGACCCGCACAAAACAGAGTGCTCCAGAATATGCGGCAATCCTGTATGGTCGGCGGGGGGTGTGCGGAAAGCAATGGCAAAAACCTTATTCGGATCGTCATTCTTCAGCCACAAAAGCCTGGCACCGCTTTTTTCGTGTGAAAACAGAAGAGCTTCAGCGTTGATTTCAGCCGCTTTTTCCTTTTCCTGCAGCCTGAATCCGTGAAACAGGCTGCCTTTACGAATTTGAGGTGTGCATTTTTTTTCATTCATGGTCAAACATCCAGTATTTCATGTTTTTTTCCCCATCCAGCAGCACTTCTTCAACCCTGCCGGTCAAGTATTTTTCTTCCCACATTCTGATGCGGAAGTTGAATTTTTTCTTGTGAAAATGCCCTCTGTCAGGAATCCTGGTATTATCCACCAGCAGGTAATATCTCCCCCTGTTTTTCGGCCTGTAATAAAAAATCAGATTCTGGAACCGTGTGCGCAAAAGCAGCGGGTCAAGAGTACCAAGCCCGGTATCTCTCAATCTTTTGTACTTGGAAAGTCCCTTTTCATCAAGGATCATGATGTCAAAATAACGACCCTCATCGCATGTAACCTGGAACTTGAAAAACTCGCCTTCAGACATGGTAAGAACCATAACATAGTAATGGTTCCAGTGCAGATGATAGGAACAGTCCAGCACATCATGCCATTTGGTCTGTTCAGATAAGATCGAATCCCCTGGAGCGGCGGAAACGATCAGCGCGGTCAACATTACTGAGAGCAAAAGTTTTTTCTTCATCTGACCCCCATTGTTCCGGATGAAACGGTAAATCATGCTACCGTTTTCCTTAAGGCTTTGCAATCGAAGAGACCGCTGCTGAAGCTGTGGCAAAAGCAGCCAGCAGGTTGTATCCACCGCAGTCTCCATCAATATCCAGCACTTCTCCGGCAAAATACACACCCGGAACCAGAAGCGATTCCATTGTTGCGGGGTTAACCTGCCTGAGATCGATACCGCCGGCAGTGACAAAAGCCTCGTTGTAACCGCCGGTCCCCAGTGCCGTCAATTCCATACCTGTGAGCAGGGAATGTAATGCCTCCAGCCTGGATCGGGAAGTTTCCGCAGCCCTGAGGCCTGGAGGGCAGTCAGCCATCGCAAGCACTGATGCCGCCAGTCTGCCAGGGAGGAAACGGGACAAAACAGTTTTCAGTTCAGGTTTCATTCCCGGCGCAGTCACTGACTCCTGAAAAACCGCAAAGTCATCGCGACCGAGCAGCTCCAGCTTCAGCACAGTGCCCTGCAATACATGGCGTGAGATGTTCAACATCGCCGGTCCGCTCAATCCCTTGTCTGTAACAAGAAACTCGCCCCTGCAACACTGAGTTCCTCCGGCAGGAACGGGAACACAGATACTGCCTTTAAATGCTATACCCGGCAGTCCACGGAAAGGGTGGTTCTGCAGATGGATCGGAACAAGAGCCGGGCGTTGAGGAACAATGTTATGGCCAAGCCTGGCAGCGAAATCATAGCCATCTCCGCTTGATCCGGTAATTGTGTAGGAGCGTCCTCCAGTGGTAATCAGCACTGATCCCGCAGAAAACGCGCCATCCTGGGTTACCACACTAAACCCTTCAGATTCTTCACTGATGCCTGTGACCTTCATGCTGCACCTGATCACCACACCCGAAGACCCGGCCAGGGATAACAGCGCGCTCAGAACATCCGCAGCCCGGTCTCCAACCGGATAGAATCTGCCGCTGTCGTCCTCATACAGCTTTACTCCGCATCGTGCCATCAGCACAGTCAGCTGTTCAATGCCAAACCTATGGAATGCCTTGCGCAAAAAGCGTCCGTTCCAGCCGTAATGATCGATCAGTTCGCCGGGCTCACCAGAATGGGCGAGATTGCAGCGTCCTCCACCTGTCAGAAGCAACTTGCGGCCAGGGGATGGGCTTTTTTCCAGCACCAGCACTCTGAGATCTGGCGGCGCACAGGCAGCTGAATACAGTCCGGCCGCTCCGGCACCGATTATGATCAGGTCGTACTTTTCCATGTTTGTATTGTACAGGAAGCAGGGATTCGGTTAAAGAATGGGGACAGTATGAAAATGTGCGATAATGTGATGATGAACATCAGAATGATTCTATTTCTTCTTTTTTGGGCAGCCACTCTTCAGGCGCTGGACAATGCCTTTATGGTCAAGTTGGAAGGCATGACCGGAGTCACCCTTGTTGTCAGTCTGGCCACAGACATCCGGGAACTGGAAGAGCGGAAATTCCGCCAGGCTGTAACCAGTTATTTTGCAGAAGACGGGTTTCTCAAGATCACTGACAGGTCTCAGGACCGCTTTGAGCTGGATCTGATCTCTTATGATGTGGTAGAAATGAAAACCATTTATTTCAAGATGGAACTTGTGCTCAGGCGCAGCGGGACCAGAATCTGGGGCATGAACTGCTCAGGCATGGTCAGTGAACAGGAGGCCCCGGGCATTGTCTGGCACAAGCTGCGAACCCTGCTCGACAATTTTTATTACCAGTACCTTAATGTTAATCATATCCGGAAGCTTTCCAGGAAAAAAATCCTGAATTACAGCCAGTGGCATCACACCAAGATCCTGAACCGGAAAAGCTCGCACACGGATTATCATATTCCTGATCTCAGACACTGATTTTCCCCAGGTTTTACTTTGTGATATATTATTCCTGTCTTCTCACAGGAGGTCATGTGGAAAATTCCAACGAATTCGTCAAGCTGCTCCCTGAGCTGACCGGTCACGGCGTGATCAGTGACGAAACCGCGAATACGATCAGGCAGTATTTCACATCTGGAAACCAGGAAATTGCAAAAAAACCGATTCTTAGACTGAACTGGGCCCTGATCGTTTTAGGCCTGTTCGGTGCGCTCCTGATCGGCTCCGGTGTGATACTGCTCATTGCTCACAACTGGGACAGCATGTCCAGAGGGACGCGCACGGTTTTTTCACTGCTCCCGATGCTTGCAGGCCAGTCACTGTGCTTTTTCGCTCACAGATTCAAACCGGGTCAACGCCAGTGGCAGGAGCCATGCGCAGTATTCCTTTCGCTGGCTGTCGCATCGTCCATAGCCCTCATCGGCCAGACTTATCATATCCACGGCGACCTCGGCCGCTTTCTCTTTACATGGATGCTTCTGACCATGCCTCTGATCTTCCTCATGCCTTCAAGCGCAACTGCACTCATCTATGCTGCCGGGATTTTATTCTGGGCTGGTTCTGCCCGCTATGAAAACCCATTTTTCCAGCCCCTGCTCGTTCTTCTGGCAATTCCGCCGGCCCTCTGGTTCTCCCTTGTTTACAGAAAAAATCACACCGGGGTCGATTCATCTCTTATGGGGTGGATCTGTGGCCTCTGGCTCTTCCCGGCAGTGATGATCTCTTTCGGTGATATTGTACCCGGTTTGTGGACAATTGCTGTCCCCGGAACATTTTCCATTATCTATCTGACCGGACAGATTCTGTTTAATAAAGACCTGAGCCTGAAGGCCAACGGCATGAAATTGCTGGGTTACTGGGGAATTGTGATTTCCATGTTCAGCCTTTCCTTCAGGGATTCATGGCGCCATGTCGGATGGGATGAGCCGATCCGGGAATATTACCGGGGCTTTGTTTCACTTCCGGCAGATTTCCTGATAATAATCCTGATTCTGTGTTCCGCGTCATTGCTCCTGTTTCTGGCCCTTCGCAATAACCATGATCTTGAACTGCTCTTCTCCATTGCCCCGTCCATTGCCGGAGTGTGCTTCATTATTTCCAGCCTTACACAAGGTTATTATCTGCAGGTGGCTGTCATCAACTGTGCATTTCTGGCTGCAGGAGCGCTTAAGATCAGCCAGGGAGTAAAATCAGGACGGATGTCCACTCTTAACAACGGTATGCTGATGATCATGTTCCTGATCCTGGCGCGCTTCTTCGATACCAGACTCTCTTTCGTGATCAGGGGACTGGCTTTTATCGCCATGGGTATAGTGTTCCTGTCAGTAAATGTCTATCTGGGAAGAAAGGCGGCCCGCCAATGAAAATGACTCTCACACTATTACTGTCGCTTTTCTTTGTGCAGATCTGTGTGCCGGTTTTCATGATCTCAGACAGGGAACACACATTGAAGTCAGGAGAACAGATCAAGCTGAAAACCGCGCCTGTCGATCCTTATGATGCTTTCAGAGGCAGGTATGTCATGCTGGAATTCCAGGCTGAGGCTGTCAAAAAATCCCTTTTCAAAGAAACTCCGAAGAAAGGGCAGTCTGTTTACGCCGGCCTCTCGCAGGACCAGAACGGATTCGCGACAGTAACCTCGGTCTCAAGAAGCAGACCGGAAGGTTTGTTCATCAGGGCCCGTACCGGTCATGTTTCCGGGTCTGATGATTCCACGATCAATCTGATCTTTCCGGCCGACCGCTTCTATATGGATGAATTCAAAGCTCCTGAAGCGGAGCAGGCATACTGGGGAAATAATTCCAGGCAACGCTCAGAAGCATATGCCCTTCTGCGTGTCAGAAATGGAAAGGTCGTGCTCGAAGACCTGTACATCAAGGATAAACCTGTACTGCAGTTTATAAAGGAACATCACGAACGCAAAGTGCCTGCCATAAACTACGATGAATTACGCGATAAGCTCATTCAGGCCGCCACATACGATGATTTCGAAGCTGTGCGCAGCCTGCTGGAAGAAGGGGCTGACCTTCATTCGCCAAATAAAGAAGGCTGGACAGCACCCCTTTGCGCTGTGTATTACGGCAGCAGGAAGGCACTGAATGTCATGATGGAGCATGACCATTTCCCTCGAAATGTCTGGATCGATCTGGCTCTGGTCGCAGAAATGATCGGAGATGTCGAGATCGCTGAGATACTCAGAAAAGGGCAAGTCAAATCAGATCAGTGATCAGGGGAACAGCACTTTTCTGAAGTACATTTTTTCGGCTTGTCCCAGTTCCCGGCCTGCACAGTGCTTCTATCAGGAGCAACTTGCGCCAAAGAATGGCATTTCCTGCTCTGCCGTGATTGTAACAATGTGTAACTTGACTGTGTTTCTGTAGCGGGTACAATATGGTAAGAACCCATCGGAGAAAAATATGAAAACCCAACATTCCTTTTTGGCTGTCTTGATTCTGTTTGTGTCGCTTTTCACAAATGCCGGTGCGTCAGATATCACACCCCCCCATGGTTATATGTCTGACGCCCGGGGACTGGCCGTTCCCAAATCCCTCTGCCTCAGATACGGCCTGTCCCCGGCCAATCACGGGCGGATACATGGATCCGCCCCTACCCCCTGTTCGATCAATTCGAGGATGGTTTCGCAAGCGCCACAAACAACGAAAAGAACGGCCTCGGCATTCTGGCAGGCAAGATCGAGGAACTGCTGCTGCAGGAGAACATCAGGCGGCAGACCGATTACCTCCCCCGCATCCGAAAGATCATTGCGCAATCTCAGAATGCTCAGATAAGCTTCTCTGAATGGAACAACCCGATTCAGGAATTGATCGAGCGCTTCGGATTACTGGTGGTAACCATGCATGCCCAGGCCATCAACGAACTGATAAATTCAGGCGACAAGGACGAGTTCGGCAAGCAAAAGGCATTTATTGACCCGGCCTTTGACCTGTATACAGTCCTGAACAAAAAATATTGCATTGGCTCCAGCGACAGAGAAACTGTGGAAAAAGTGTTTTCCCAGGCTAAAGATGCATATTACGCCCAGAATTACGGTGAAGCAGTCGAGCTTTTCCGGCAGGTCATCAAAATGGATTCCGCATATGCCTCACAGAACGGCTGTTACTGGCACATAGGCAAATGTTACAGGGAGTGGAAGAAATACAATGAGGCAGAATCAGCCTTCAAGGACAGCATCAGGCACGACCAGACCAAGCCATACAAAAGACAGGCTTTTTACGATGGGCTGCGCCTGTTTCTGTTCACCATGCCCACAGGCGAGCAGAGCTACCTGGGAGCAGTCGATTATCTGAAGGATGTTTATGGCTTTGCTCCTGACCCGTACATCCTGCAGAGTGTGTGGTATGAGATCGGTCATATCTATGTCGAGCAACTGGCCAAGCTGTCCACGAACACTGCAGCGAAAAGGGAGGAATACCTGCTCAAAGCAGTGGAAGCATATAAGTACAAAGACGAGAACTTTCCCGGAACCCCGGACCCGGACCTGGAAAACCACAAGCTGCCGGGCAGCGGCATATACTACGCAGGCGATACTTACGGCCAGTTGGCTGTGATTTCCGGATTGAGCAACGAGAAAAAGGCCGATTATTACAAGAAAGCCATTGCCGAGTTTCAGCGGGTGATCGATGATTATCCGGGAAGTTCATATGCTCCCAGCGCTTACAATTCTGCAGGCAATGCCTGTCAGACTGTTCCCCAGATGCTGACCGACAAGCAGGAAAAGATCGTGTTCTTCGAAAGAGCCATCGATTACTTCAAAACCCTGCGCGAAAAGTATTATACCTTCTGGGCCTCTGAAGGCGCGCTATTATCCATGGGCTCCTGCCACATGAAGATCGGTTACGGCGTACATTACACTGATTACGCCTCTCAAATCAGCGCCATGGAGTTTGGCCGGGAAAACCTGGAAGCAGCCGCGGCTTTGTTCCGCCGGTTTATTGGCGAATACCCGGGCAGTTCGTCTGTCCCCACATGCAGGAACTTTCTGGGCGAGGCTCTGCGCAACTTAGCGGATTCATTCTGGACATCTGAAGAAAGCACTTCCGGGATCACGGCTTATGATGAAAGCATTGCTGAATTCGGGACTGTAGCCGGGGATCAGTCCATTCTGTACCCGTACAGAATCAGCGCCTTAGAGCAGATCGCTGTCTGCGGCATCCGGACCGCCAGGATCTACCGCT
>JAQTRI010000311.1 GCA_028711905.1 Candidatus Wallbacteria bacterium
TTACTTCTCACCAATTACCAATTACCTATTACCAATCACCCGCTACTTATCACTGTCCTTCAGCAGCCATTCCAGGGCCTCTTCGACAGTCTTGAACAGCCTGGCATTGACCTGCCCGCTCTGATTGAGGAATTCTTGCGCCGGGAGCATTTTATCGTATGATTCAACAAAGTGAAATACCCAGGCGATCTTGAAATCAGCAGTGATTCCAGCTCCCCTTAAAACTTCCATCAGCTGATAACTGTCCGCAGGTTTGAGCTTATCAGTGCCAAAGGTCTCACCGAGAATTTTATAACAGTTGTTCTTGTCGCACTCATCCTTGATGTCATGCCAGCGATTGGACGATGGGTCCAGATTCATCTGCCCGAAGTTCTGTACATGCACATAGTTGTATTTGTAAGTTACTACCAGAGGGTCCTGCATAAAACATCCTTACTTTTTTTATCTTCTCGAGTTTGGCAAATTTTCATAGTATACCCCGAAACCCTTGTGGGGTGGCCAGGTATAACTTTTTATCGCACTGAGCATGTCGAAGGAGAAAAAAAGTTGTACCAAGCCAGGACCCGCCACAAATCAATATTTTTGTACAACATCTGGCTGAACACCACAAAAATTTGCCGAACTCAAGTATCTTATTATACCTTCTGCAAAGAACTTGTCCAGTCGTCATGATTCAGTACATGCTTGAAAGACATAGATTTATTTGATAATTTGCACCTATCAATAGTTTGCGGGGGTGCTGAGATATGAAACGCATTTATGTTTTATTGACTCTAATGATTGCCTTATCTTGTTTTGCTGGAGATTTTTCCGGTCTTGAGGAGGTGCAGGCCATTATCAGCGGTAATACAGGGACTGTATCCAAAGACATGGCCCGCATCAGCGAACTGTTTCTCAGCCGCCCATATGACCCGACCGGCCCGCTCGGAGAAGGGGAAGACGCCAGATTCGATTCAGACCCTCTGTGGCGGTTGGACCGGTTCGACTGCACAACTTTCGTTGAAACAGTGACTGCTCTGGCTCTGTCGCGAACCGTCCTGGATTTCAAACGCAATATCACTGCCATCCGCTATAACCAGGGAAATGTATCCTATATCGACCGCAACCATTTCACCAGCTTAGACTGGATTCCCAACAATATCACGGCTGGATTTTTTCGCGACATCTCCAGCGATATCGCCGGGCCGGAGATTGAAACTGCTAAGGCTGTCATTAACCGCAGGGCCTGGTATATGTCCAAAAAAGCCGACAGCCTGAAATTAACCGGGCTGGACGCTGTTGAATCCGGCTTACGGCTTCTTGAACTGCGTCTTTCCGGCCGGAATTTCGAACCTGTCACAGCCTCACTGACCTATGTGCCTCTTTCGTCACTGTTCCGTGACATGAAGCCTTCCGGAGAAAAAAAAACCGCGCACATTCCGGTGAGAGCGCTCTTCAGGCGCATCCCCTCAGGCAGTGTGATCAATATCGTGCGCCCGGGGTGGAACCTTGTCAAGGTCTGCGGAACAGAGCTGAATGTCTCGCATCAGGGCCTGGCCATCCGCAAAAACGGAGAGCTTTATTTCAGGCACGCTGCCTTCGGCAGATGCGTGCAGGATGAATTGATGACCGAGTACCTGGCGCGCTATCTGAATCACGCTACGATCAGGGGCATCAATGTGCTGGCTGTCATGTGTCTCATCTCAGGAGACTGAAGACTGCCTGCGCTTTTGCCGTTTGAGAGCGCATTCTTGCCGTGCCTGTTGACTCCTGAAGCTGTTTCAGAATGAGCTCCAGACCAGGTAGACGCTCTCTGAATCTTCGCATTTCGCCCTCCAGTGTTTCCGGGCAAAGGCTGATCCGTTTTCCGGTCAGTGCTGCATCCGCCAGTTCCCGCTCGCCCGGAAGGCCGCAGAAGGCAAGTGATGCCAAGCTGTAAACCGTCTTCATGCGCTTCATGATGCCGCGCCATCCGTTGAGTGAGCTGTCCTCCACTGAAGAGGATTCAATCCGTGCGCAATGGTCCCTGGTAATGTCAACCCTTCCAGGCTTTAATATCACGCAAAGTTCGTTGCCATCGTATGCCCAGCAGGGACCTTCGCGAACATTCGAAAAAGGCAGGAGCGCTCCGTCCCAGAGTACTGAAGATGGGGGCGATTTTCTGTAAAAGTGAACCTCGACTTCACGCGCTTTTCTGAACCCCCTGTAACTGCCGGCCGCGCTTTTGAGAAGCAGTTCATCTCCGCAGGGACCGGCAACATGGTTCAGCTCAATTCTGAGTTGCTTTTCGGCCGGGTAAGCGTTGCTGACGCCGTCGTCCTCGTAAAGGGTGTATTCACCGGAACAGCCGGGGTAAATCGAAAACGAAAGGGGATCAAAACCACCGCTTTTGATCGGACCCAGGCTCAGCTGCCCGGGTATGACTGATCCGGATTTTATGAACACCGGAATTTCGTCGATGCTGTAATATCTTTCGATGGTCCTTCCGCCATGCAGTAATTCTCCTGCAGTTTCGTCATACCATTCCCCGGGCGGCAGCCATATTTTCAGGCGGCAGAGTCCGGTTTCTGCTTCAACCGGCCTGGTTACAGGGCATACCAGCATTTCATCCCCGAAACAGTAGCTGTTCATGTTGCGATATGCCTCGTCCTCTTCAGGCCAGTCATAGTACAATGGACGGCAGATAGAAACCCCTGTGTCATAAGCCCTGCGACACTCGGTATAAATGTAAGGAAGCATGTGATAGCGTCTGTGTACCGCAGAGCGCATGATCGCTGAATATGGCTCCGGATAGTTCCATAAGCGCCGTTCGGCGAAATGGGCTTTAGTGACATGCGTGCGCAGCACAGGGGAGAACACGCCGTACTGCACCCATCGCGTATACAGCTCAGGATCGTTGCGCTCAACAAAATGCCCTCCGATATCATGGCTCCAGTAACCGAACAGTGCATTCGCAGCAGTGGCCGTAAAAAAAGGCAGATAGTCAAGAGCGTCCCAGTTGGCGTATGTGTCCCCGGAAAAGCCCAGCGGATAACGGCCTGAACCCAGCCCCCCGTAACGGCTGAAGATCATGGGTCTGGCACTGCCAGGGTTTCCGGCCATATTTTCAAAAAACAGCCTGTTGAGCCATGGCAGAGGGTCCAGGCCGGGCATCGAACTTCTGTCCCCCTGCTGCCAGTCCAGCCACCAGAAGTCCACTCCGGAATTTTCCAGTGGCCCGAGTACAACATCAAAAAACGCTTTCATGAACCCCCGGTCCGTACAGTCAAAAGATATTCTCCGCAAAGGGTCATGCGGCAGCCCAAGCGCGCGTTCCAAATCCTGGAACGCTTCCTCATGAGCGCCAACACCCTCAGCCGGATGCAGATTGAGCGTGATCTTCAGGCCCGATTTCTTCATGCGCACCAGAAATCCCCGCCAGTCGGGAAAAAGCCGCTCATCCCAAGTGAACCCGGTCCATCCCTCCTTGTGCCAGTCCATGTCGATCACCAGCACTGAAAGCGGGATGCCGTGAGTTTCATGCTCTGCAACCAGCGTTTCCAATTCAGCCCCGGTATAGTGCCAATAGCGCGACCACCAGTATCCCAGGGACCAGACAGGCGGCAGGGGCTGACGCCCGAAGATCAGCGAGGCCTCAAACAAAGCCTTTTTATAGTCACGCCCATGGCAGAGCAGGTACCAGTCGAAACCCGCTTCAGTCCTCGCCGTCACCCAGCCTTTATCAATGACCGGTGTTCCTGAGTCGTCGATCAGCACCCATCCGTTGCGGGACAGGAATCCCTGGCCCAGTTGCTTGAAGCAGCCCTTAAAACTGTCCAGGGTGCGGGCTGTGCCCAGCAGGTTGCCGGAATCAGGCAGTCCTGGCCGCCAGCAGCCTTGAACTCCGCCGCAGTCAAAGCGCACGGAAAAGTTGTGTTCATCAGGCATTGAGCCTTTCCCAGAGTAATCAACCGCCACAGCCGGAGTTTTAAGCCGAAGAATTCCCGAATCATCAAAGCGCTCAAACTGAGGAACATCCAGATTCCGGTTGCTGACGGCTGAAGAAAGGCGATCCTCGAACAGGCCTTGCGGGTGCCATTCAATGCGAATGATCGACTGCGTGAGAACAGTCAGACGGAGATTGCCGTGAATAACAATGCTGCCAGAGCTTGCAGTGCCACCCCGGGAGCTGCGGGAGGCAAGCGATCCGTCCCTACGGCTCCTCAAAGGGAAATACCGTAAAGACATATAATTCAGTGTCCGGCATTTTATACGCATCCCTCGGCAGGCCGGCTTTCTGGCTGCACAGTTCCGACAGGAAATCCTCGCGCTTGTCGAAGTGCTCCCATACCTGCGGCAGAAACAACCCGCTGCTGCGTCCGCGCTTTACCATTACGCCGTGCGTGTTCTGCTGAATCTCCTCATGGCTACCGACCCTCATCATAGGGGAAAGCACGGAAATCTCTATATGCACATGCTTAAGTTCAGTCGCGCTCAAAGGCCTGAAGCGCGAGTCCTGAAAAGCCGCGGCGCACGCAAGCTGCAGAACAGCCTCCCACAATGGTCCACGGGCTTCAGTGGTGCCGATGCAGCCGCGCAGGTTGCCACCTGATGTCAGTGTCACAAACACAGCACCCGGCGCGGTCAGTTCCGGATCGCTGGTTTCATATTTCATGTACTGGCGTTGATCCAGATAACAGCTGATCGAGGAACGCGCCAGCTTAAGCAGTTCCTGCTGATTCTTTTCACTGATGCTGAATCCGCTCATTTTTTTTATCTCCTTTTTTTCCAGATTCTGGCTCTCAGAGCAATAAATTGTCCGGGGCCAGACGAACAGAAGAATCAACA
>JAQTRI010000312.1 GCA_028711905.1 Candidatus Wallbacteria bacterium
GTCTGACATCCTGCGGCCCGCTGAGAAACCCGTGAACCAGCAGGCAGGCGGTGCTGCCGCCCTTTTTAAAGAATTCAGCTGATTCTTCGGCCAGATTCTCCGGATCAGCGACATTCTGCAGAAAAAGCCGGTAAAGCATCAGAAAAAATAATACCGGCAGAAACAACAGAAATATCTTCAACTTGCTGCGTCCCATCTTCCCCCCTGTTAACTGTCGCCCTTTGAGATACTTCAGCAGTATATCAACAGAATCAGTGCTCAACCATATATCCACATAACCGCTTCAGCGCTTTACCAACTCATTGACCACAGACCCTTGTTTTTGACAAAACAATCATCAAAGTTTTAAGATACAGCCATCTTTCGCGTGACGGGAAACCGGTGAAAATCCGGTGCAGTCCCCGCTACTGTGAGAGGGAACAAAAGCAGACTAACGCACTGTAGCATTTGAACAGATCAAATGAACAGTCCCTAAGGGCTTGTAACATTTGAACAGATCAAATGAACAGTCCCTAAGCCACTGTCCAGCCCTGCTGGCTGGGAAGGCCTGCGAGTAGGACGCCCTCAAGCCAGGATACCGAACGCAAAGTATGAGTTTACCCTCTTCGGAGGAAAGGGAGGACTGCCATGAAATCCGTATTTTTTGCCGCCTGTTCCCTGCTGTTCCTGCTCACTGCCTCATTCCCCACCGCGGCCACCGGCGAAGTTACGCTCAACCCCGTAGTCATCAGCGCATCCCGGCTTCCGCAATCATCACTGTTCTTAGGCCACGAGACCGTGGTATGCGACAGATCGGCTTCAGAAAGCGTAGCAGACCTCCTTTACGGCATGCCAGGCCTGAACCTGTCGCTCCACAACACTCCAGGCGCACTGTCCACAATCAAGATCGCAGGCACAGATCCAAAGCACACCCTGGTACGGTTCGGCCACGCAAAACTCAACGATGCATTCAACGGCATGTGCGACCTCAGCCTGATCGATCCTGTTGTACTCTCTGCAGTCCAGATCGTGCGCCAATCAGCCTCATCCGTGCACGGCGGCGAAGCCCCTGGCGGGGTGGTGGAACTCAGGGGACGCGGAAGCAATGAAGAGTTTCTGCGCTTAGATACAGGAAGCTTTGGCAGCAGAAAGATCAGCTTCGGCCTTCCGGCCGGAAGGCAGGCTGCACTCATTGCTTCGCACTGGGACCTGGAGGGCGATCGGGAAGGCTCAAACGGCCGTCAGAACACGCTTTATGGCTCAGGGTTCGCCCAGGACATGAATTGGCAGTTCCTGTTTACTGACAGGAATATCGGCACGCCAGGCACTGTAAAGAGTTTCCTCTGGAACACGCCCGGAGACCGCCAGGGGTCGAGCCTCAGGCTGTTCGACCTGAGCTGGCGACCCCACCATAGCATACGCGCAGTCTGCTCAGATTCCTCTTACAGCCTCGCAGTTCTTGATGCAAGCATGGGCAAAGAGAACACTTATGAATCGGACCGCTTCAGCTTAGAGCTTACACGCCATTGGAGCACAAGTGTGATCGGGCTGCAGTACGAACATATGAGTGGAAAAGCCGCGATCTTCAGCGACAATGACTTTGACAATGCCTGGGACGCAACCGTGGACAGTATTGAACGCATCGACAGGGACGAGAACTGCCTTTCGTTTTTCGGGGAAAAGGCCTGGAGAAAACTGTATCTGAGCGCAAGGCACGACAGTTACGATCTTGCGGGCAGCCAGGCCGGGCTCAATGCAGCCTATCAGGAAGGCTGCATAACCATGGACTGGTTCCGCGGTTACAGGCTCCCGACCTTCAACGACATGTACTGGCCGACCGGCGGCAACCCGAGCCTGGATACCGAGCGCAACACAGGCGCAGGATTGACCATTGCTCCTGCGCATTGGCTGAAGCTGCGCGGGTTCACTACTTCATACCTTAACCTGATCCAGTGGGCACCACTTCCTTCCGGCGTCTGGACACCGCAGAATGTGGGTTCTGCGCGTGTGCGGGGGCTGGAGTGTCGGCTGCAGCATGAAAATCTCAGTGTCAGAATCAACTGGGAACAGCCGGAAAACCGCCAGGACAGGAGCAGGCTTCTTTACAAAGAGCTTCGCTCCGGACGCATCGACTGGACTGTTGACAGCGGTCACGACCGTTCCCGGCAGCAGACCGTTGTTTCCTATGTGTATCATGGGAAAATGCGTATGCCGGACGACTTCGATGCTGCCTTCAATCCTCTGTACTGCTTCAGAAACGGCACAGGAGTATGGGAAGTCACTCTGCGCAGCGGTAGCGATGGTTCCCGTCCGCAAACAGTGTTGACTGTGCACAACCTGTTCGACAAGCAGCTGATTACTGTCAAGGATTACCCGGCCGTTGGAAGATCATACCGCCTGGGTATTGAATTTTCGTGGTAGGAATGCAATATCAAGTCAGGCGACCGGTATAGTAAGGCAGTTCAAAACGGCTGAGATTCAAGGCGCAGGAGAACGAAAGGCAGAGATAGTACTTAATGGTACAGCTCCGCCTTGAGTGCGACTGCAACGCCGAAGATCAGTCGTTTTAGCTGCCTGTCGCAGTGAGAATGCAGTAATTGGTCTGCTCGTTAAAATAATACCCGCCGATGTCCGAAGCAGACCGGATGAAATGTTCGTTGCCTTTTTTGTCTCCCAGTAAAGAGCGCAGACGGGACACATTCACCCTTAGAGTCACGCCGTCAGCGTCAGGGTCATATTCCCTGTGCCAGACAGATTCGAATAATTTGGAGAAATCATAGATCTGTCCTGGATTGACGGCCAGTTCGGCTAAAAGAGGCACCAGAGTGCGCTTTTTGAAGAAATTGACAATTTTTCCGTTGATCAGCAGTTCCTGCTCGACAAAATCTATGAAAATTTCAAAAGACTCTCTTGCCGAACGCAATTTAGCCATTTCTTTGACATCAACCTGCCGCCGTCCGTCTTTAGGTGTAAGAACAAAGAATCCCTTGGTCTCCCGGGTGAAAACCTGCTCCTCGAACCAGCGGAAAGACCGATTAAGGCGCTCCATCACCGGAGTGGGAATCTCAGCCGATATCCTGAGAAAATCCTGCTGCCAGGACTTTTTTTTCTCTCCGTCAATACCCTGCTCAGAAATTTTCGATAGAAAATAAAGCGAACGGATCAGCAATTCCTGGTGTTTAGTCGAGTCGGCAAATACCCGCACTTTCTCCAGATAATCAGCGGCTTTCAGGTAATCACCCCTGACCATCAGGAACTGGGCGTATTCAGTGTAAAGGTTGGCAGCCACAAGATGATTGTCGAGTTTCGAATTAAGTTCAAGCGCGCTCTGGAAATACGGTTCAGCCTCATCTAAGCGTTTCAGATGTGTCAGGATCCGTCCGAAAAAGAAGAGAATCTCGGTTCTCAGGTTATTGTCCGCGTATTTTTCACAATAACTCAGAGCCTTTTTAAGCCAGGACATGGCTGCATCGTAATCTTCCTCCTGAAACGCGATGTCCCCGTACAGGCCATAATTATAGATCAATCCGTGATGATCCCTGATCCGGTCCATGATAGCGGTCGATTCATTCAGATTTTCCCTGGCTTTGGAAAGCTCCATCTGCTGATTGAAAAGATTGGCTTTATTAAAATAAATCCTGGCCAGCAGGCTCAAGGAATTGCTCTGGCGCAAAATCTTTTCAGCCTCTTCGTAATATTCAATAGCCTGGTAAGGCTTACCCATCCGGTTCAGGAGCACAGCGAAATTGGACAGAATTCTGGCCCTCATCAAAGGGGCATCCAGTTTAACAACCTGATCCAGAGCCTGGCGATAATTCTGCTCTGCCTGCTGCCATTCTCCAAGGTAAAAAAAGCAGATGGCCTTACCGTTAAAAATCTCCATGCGCATAAGGTCACAATCGGTGTCCATGGCCGTCTCATAGCATTTGACAGCCTCCCGGAACTGACCTTTCTGCTGATTGATCTTACCCATCAGGAATTTTTTCTCCCCGGCATCCTTGACTTCATTGATCAGCCGTTCGGCTTCCTGGTATTTGTTGACAAAGGTTAAAAGCCTGATTTTAACCTTGATCAGATCATCGTATCGGTAATTTTTGCAATTTGTCAGTGCGTCGTTAACTAAATGAAAAAAGCTTTCCGATTCTTCCCCCAGCAGGAAAAACAGCTCACTGATCTTAACTATGACATCTACTGCTTCCTGAAGCTTTCCTGCTTCATGAAAATGAAAGTAGGCTTCCTTCAGTTCTACGACATCCGGGTTTTTCTTACCTGTAAAATACCCGGCAGCTTCCAGATGCAGTTTGTGCAGAAGCTTGTCATCCAGCTTGTTCCTGGTGTAATCCTTCAGCAGGTCGTGCAGAAAGACCTTGCCTTCCTGGTTGTATTCAACTATGTACATGTCTAACAACTGACGCAAAGATTTCTTGAGCTTGGGAGTGCCTACGATCAGCGGATATTCTTCGCCTTTCAGGGAAATTCGCAAGACAGATAGTGCCTTCAGCACTTCCTGTTCACTCTCGTTAAGGATCTCCCAGACCTTGTCCAGCAGAAACCGCTCCATTTCCTCTTCGAATTCGGAGGCTGTGTCGAGCAGGGAATCCAGGGAATATCCGCCGGACACAAGCAAACTGATGAACAGCTTAATGGAAAATGGATGGCCTTTAACCTTGTAATAAATCTTATCGAATGTATCATCAGAAAGCTCGCCAAATCCGTGTAGACGCAAGAGTTTTTCGATCAATTCCCTGGAATCTTCGAGCGACAGACCATCCAGCCGGCGTTCGAACAGATCCACCCGATC